>CAYFWA010001158.1:0-2051 GCA_964346625.1 uncultured Myxococcales bacterium | reverse complement strand
CAGTGGGTCGAAACCGTGGTCTCGAGGGGCGCGGCGGCACCCGCACCCTCCCCGGCCCCCGCCGCGCCCCTCGAGACCACGGTTTCGACCCACTGCCACTCGGTGAGGCTCAACCCGGTCCGGTGAAGGTTGTACGCGCGCAGCCACCCGCCGAGGGCCACCAACGCCACCAATGCCACCCACACCAGCGGCGCCCACCGCACCGAAGCCCGCGCGGATCGCCGCCGCCCGAACGCTCCGCGCGTCTGAACGGAAAAGAGCCGCACAGGCATGGCTCAGCGCACCTCGGTTCCCATCACGCAGCGATAGCGCTTGGAGGCCAGCACGCCGCGCAGGCGCAGCAGGGCGGCGCGATCCAGGGGACGGCGAAGCTGCTTGACGTGGATGGTCAGCCCCGCCGGGAAGCGGCGCGGATCGATCCCCCAGTTGTCGTCCCGAGGCGAGAGCACGTAGTACAGCTCGTTGAACGAGATCAGCAGGGCGCGCTCCGGGTGCGCCCGCAGATCGGCCTGGGTCATGAACCGCCGCTCGAACACCAGGTAGCCGGGCTCGTCGCGCTCCCCGCCGTCCACCCGCCACCGGGTGACGCTGGAGGGCAGCCGGCAGCAGGAGCCGTCGTTCATGGTCCCCGCCTCCAGGGTGCCCGTCTCCCGGTAGGCCACGCGGGTGAGAACCAGGGGCTCGCCAACGACCGCCGGGGGCTCGATGGCGGCCTCCGCCCTGCGCGTCCGGGCTGCTTTCCCTTTCCCTTTCCCTTTCTTGTTCCTCCCGTTCCCGTTCCCGTTCCCGTTCCCGTTCCCCTCCTCCATCCCCGCCCCTCGCCCCGGCGCGGCCGGCCGGCTCGGCCGGCTCGGCGGGCGCGCCCGGATCGGCCGGATCACGATGCGATCGCCGATCCCGCCGTCGCGAAACCGCCCGCGCAGCAGCAATCGCCAGCCCCGGCAGTAGAAGGGCCGCTGCACCGGGAAGATGGGATCGATCACCCGGATCCGCCGGACCCCGTGTCGCAGCAGGGTGTACACGTCCGTGCCGCCGGCCAGGTACACCACCTCGTGCCCAGCCTCCGACCGCCGGCGCAGGGCCGCGAGCGCCCCGTCGCGCCACAGCCGCCACCCCGTCCCGCTGAGGCCCTGCCACACGCTCTCGCACCCCGCCGCCATCAGCGGGATGCCCGCCGGTCCGCGGATCAGCGCCCGGTACTCGGCCTGGCGCGCCTCGCCCACCATGAGCCCGAGCAGCCGCTCTCCGAGCACCAGCCGGGCCTCGTGACGCAGCCGCTCGGCTGGCAGCGCCACGGCCGCCTGCTGCAGGCGGTGGTAGCGCTCCACCCAGAGCTGGCCCGGATCCTCCACCGGCTCCACGTGCAGCGAGGCCGGCGGCACCCGCGGCTCCTGCTGAGCGCGCTCACGCAGCCGCTGCATCCAGCGCGCCACGTCCTGGTCCACGGTTTGGTAAAAGCCCTGGATCCATCGGCGCGCCTCCCGCAGCCCGCGCGGCGTGCTCGCCTCGCGCCCCTGCGGCAATCCCTCCATCGACAGCGCGCCCCACAGGTGCTTCCCCACGGTCTCACGGAACCGCTTATACATCGCCCCGTCCACCCGCCGCAAAAGCGGCGCCAGGCGCTCGCGTGTCACCGGCCGCAGCACGTCGTCGTGCCGGCGGTGAAACACCTGGGCGCCGTCAAAGACCCGCGGCAGCGCCAGCGCCGCGGCCAGCGGCGCTCGACGCCCCGCGCTCAGATCCGCCGTCACCACGTCGCTTTCGAGCACGCCGGCCCCGGACCGCGAGCCAGCGCCCCACCCCTGCCCCTTCCCCTGCACCTGCCCGCGCCCCTTCGACATCGGCAGGTCATGGCGCTCCGCCTCGCCCGCATCACCGCCGCCCGCATCACCGGCCCCGCAACCGAGCCCGCAGGCCATCAGGGCGAGGCACGACAGCACCCACAGCCGCCAGCAAGGACCCCGCGCTCCAGCAGCGCTCCCCCTGGGCCCCTCGCCGCGGCCAGCACCGGGCCGAGACCACTCGCCATCGCGAGGGGAATCGCGAGGGGA
>CAYFWA010001157.1:0-2054 GCA_964346625.1 uncultured Myxococcales bacterium | reverse complement strand
CGGACCCCGGAGCCGGAGCCGGACCCCGGAGCCGGAGCCGGACCCCGGAACCGGACCCCGGACCCCGGACCCCGGACCCCGGACCCCGGAGCCGGCTTTGCAACGCCCCCCTGCTTCGGTCTATCATCGAAACATGCTACTGCCACACTCGAGACAACCCTCGTCGCGGACATCCCGCGGCCCCCGATGGACCCGATGGACACGGCGCAGCCGGCTGGGGCCCGTGCGGCTGCCCAAGGGCGCCGCGCTGGGCGCCGCGCTGGGCGCCGCGCTGGGCGCCGCGCTGCTACTCGCTGTGCTGGCGCCGGGCTGTGACGGCCGGCCGCTGGCGCCCACCGGCGAGCTCTGCCACAACGGGATCGACGACGACGAAGACGGCGCCACCGACTGCGCGGATCCGGACTGCAGCGCCTCGGCGGCCTGCGTCAACGCGGTGTGCGGGGACGGACGCGCCGAAGGAGAGGAGCAGTGCGACGGCGCGGATCTCGGCGGGCACGCCTGCGCGGACGTGGTCCCCGGCTCCCAGGGGACCCTGGCCTGCGGCACAGACTGCCGCTTCGATCCCTCGGGCTGCCTCGTGGTGGGGGGATGCGGCGACGGCGAGCGGCAACCGGGCGAGCAGTGTGACTGCGGGCTGGACCCGACCACGCTGCCGGCTGGCTGCTCGGCCGTCAACGGCGCCGACGGCGGGGAGTGCAGCGCGCAGTGCCAGTGGCAGGCGGTGTGCGGCAACCAGGTGGTGGAGCCGGGGGAGGAGTGCGACGACGGCAACACGGTGGGGGGCGATGGATGCAGCGCCGACTGCCAGCTCGACGACGTGTGCACCGGCCCCGGAGTCTGGGACGAGTGCGATCCCCTGGCCACGGATCCCTGCTGCCCCGACGACTGGGGCGCCCCTCTGGAGTGTGTCTCGGTGCAGTCCGTCGCCCTCTGCCAACGGGGCTGTACTGACACCCAGGACTGCTACTGGAGCCACGACTGCAACCCGCAGCTCGGCGCCTGCTGGCTCACCTACTGCGGCCCCGGACCGGCCGCCCTGGACGCCTTCTGCCAGGTCCCGGGAGGCGGCGAGGGCTGGTGTACGCCGCTTTTCGAACGGGAGGACCCCTCGGCGGACGCGTGGGGGCTGTGCGTGGAGGCCGGGAGCCTGCCACCGGGTGCCCCCTGCGAGGCCCGCGAGGACATCCTGCTCGATCGCAGCGAGGACACCTGCGCCTACGGCTGGTGCGTGGCGCAGCAGGGGAGCCCCACGGGACGGTGCCTGCAGCTCTGCGACTGGGAGGCGGCACATGATCACGCCGTGTATGGCGAGCCGAGCCCGGCTCTGCCGTGTCCCGCGGACACCAACTGCCTGTCGCAGGCCTACGTGGATCCGGCCAGCGGGGGCGCCCTGCAACGCGGCGTGTCGCTGTGCATCGAGTCGTCGCCCGGGGGCCCGGGCGTGGGCGCCTCCACGTGCTCTTTGCTCACAAGCCAGCCCCTCGCCGATCCCTCGCAGTCCTGCGGGGACCTCTTCCCCGGAGGCCGGTGCCAAGTGGTGGACTGGGGCGCGGGCCAGCGCGCCGACGGGACGCTGGTGGGCGTGTGCTCCCCCGCCAGCGCGGCCACCCGGTCGATCTGGGAGACCTGCGATCCGGCCGCCGATGTCTGCCCGTCAACCAGCTCGTGCCTCCACGAGGACGAGCTGGCGCCCAACCCGGCGGCTCCCACGCGCTGCGTGCCCTGGTGCGACGCGGCCCGGGACGTGGACCCGGGGGACTGCGCGGCCCGCGGCGCCAGCGCGGACGCTCGCTGCGTCTCGGTCTCGGCCCGCTACGGGGTCCCCGCCAGCAGCGATCAATCCCGGCTGGGGCTGTGTCTGCCGCCGTGAGCCCGGGCGCGCCCCCGCAGGGCACCAGCCCAGCGTCCCGCACCCTTCCGGCGTCCCATCCCGCGCTGAGAGGGGCTCGGGCTCAGGAGTCGAGAGCTCGAGAGAGCCATTTGCGCTGTTGGCAACAGTCTAAAGGTAGTCGCTTTTTCGGCATCGCGAGAACAGCTTTCCCCCAGGGTTCGGG
>CAYFWA010001156.1:0-2066 GCA_964346625.1 uncultured Myxococcales bacterium | reverse complement strand
ACGGCGGTGAGGGCTTCGGACACGGCGCGAACCTCGTGCGATGACAGCTGACGCCTCGAGCTCGACGCCCGGCGGCGCCGGCGCCGACCGCGCGGGCGACCTCACGCCCCTGGCCATCTCCGGCTGGGCCCTGCTGTCGGTGGGCCTCGCCGGCGTCGTGGGCGGCGGCGTGGCCCTGGCCCTCGACGGCCGCGAGATCTCCAGCGGCGCGCAGGGCCGCGAGGTGCTCTACTCCAAGACGGCGGGCGGCGCCACCCTCGGCGTGGGCCTCGGCGTGGCCGCCGTGGGCGCGGTGCTGCTCATCGTGGACGCCGTGCGCGGTGACGCGGCCAGCGCGGCCGGCGCGGCCGACGCGGCCCGTGGAGAGCCCCCCCGCCGCGCAGGCGCCCAGCCACGCGCCGCCGCCTCCCTCCAGCCCACCCTCGGCCCCGGCGGCCTGGGCGTGGGCCTGTCCGGCCGGTTCTGAGCCGCTTCCCCGCCCCGCCACCGCACCCACCCGCACCGCCGGCCGGGATCGCAGGGTCTCTACCAGGCCGTGGGCAGCCGCCCCGTCTGCAGCAGCGCCAGCCAGTCCATGGACCAGGCCACCGACACGTGGATCATCACGCCGGCCCAGATGGAGCCGGTGCGCAGCGCCAGGGTGCCCAGCACGATGCCCGCCGCCACCGCGCCCAGGGTCTCGGGCAGGGGCTTGCCGAAGTGGATCATGCAGTAGGGCACCGCCATCACGAAGATGGAGTAGGCCCCGATGGAGCGCTTGAGGGCGTGCAGCAGAAAGCCCCGGAAGAAAAACTCCAGGGCGAAAAACTGCATGGCGTACATCGCCTCCCAGGCCAAAAAATCGTGCCAGCGTAGCGGGCGCGGGAACGTGCCGCTGGCCCAGGGCTTGTAAAACGGGTAGTGGTTGGCGAAGTCCTCGGTGAACGACACCATGATCACCGCCGGCACCACGATCAGAAACAGCACCCCGTAGATCCACAGGTGCTTGAAAAAGTGCTTGGTGGACAGGCCGTAGTCGCGCAGCCGCTCGCTGGGCAGCCACCCGATGAACAGCGCCGGCAGCACGAAGAACACGCCCACGCGAAAGCCCACCCAGTACACGTACTCGCCCAGGCGCTGGTACTCCTTGCCGAACACCGAGACGCCCAGCTCCCGAAAGCCCCGCCCCTCCACGTGGGGGAAGTACTTGGGGGACAGCTCCGCGTAGGTGGTGCGCGAGCCGTAGTACTCGAGCACCGTCAGCACCACGGCGGCGAACACCAGGATCACCAGCGGCCGCCAGTCGAGCTGCCAGCCCGGCGCCGGATCCGCGCCGCGACCCGGCGCCGGATCCGCGCCGCGACCCGGCGCCGCGGTTTCCCCCTTGCCTTTGCCCTTCCCCTTGCCCCCGTCCTTCGCCGCCTTCGCCGCCTTCGCCGCCTTCGCCGCCTTCGCCGCCTTCGCCGCTTCGTCCTTGCTGCGCCGCTTGCCGGTCTTCTTCTTGGCCTTGCCCGTTCCCTCGCCCCTGCTCTTGCCCGCCCCCGGCTCGCCCTCCGAATCCGGCGCTTGCGCCGCCTCTGCGGCCTTGCCGCCCCGGCTCGCGTCGCCGTCGCCCGCCCCCCCGCGGCCTGGCCCCAGGTACTCGGGGAGCATGGTCTCGGCGTTGATCAGCCGCCACTGGTCCCACAGGTACGTGCGCAGCAGCCGGAAGATGACCCTGAAGTTGAGCGCCAGGGCCACCGCCACCAGGCCCATCCCCACCAGGTAGCCCAGCTCGAGGGACACCACCAGGATGGTCAGGTAAAACCCCGTGAGGATGGCCACCTCCTTGAAGGTGACCGGCGAGCGAAGGCGGCGGGTAGAGGGCATCGGGAGCTTGATTATCCGGAAAGCCCGGGGCAAGTCAACGCATCGCCGCCCCCCGCGCCGCCTCCCGGCTCACTACGGAAAGTCGTACAGCTCCGGGTCGCGCCGCCAACGCTCACCCCGGGCGCGGCGCGAGCGCTTCTCGCCCCGGCTGCCGCCCGACCCCCCCCCCGCGCCGCCTCCCGGCTCACTACGGAAAGTCGTACAGCTCCGGGTCGCGC
>CAYFWA010001155.1:0-2067 GCA_964346625.1 uncultured Myxococcales bacterium | reverse complement strand
GCAGGGATGCCCGCGCCTCGGCGATGGCCTCGTCAGCGTCCACCGCGAGCCCGGGGTCGGCGCGCAGCTCATCGAGACGCCGCTTCGACTCCTCGACCCAGAGCTCCAGGTTCTCCTCGACGGACAGGTCCTCGAGACTCACCAGCAGCTTGCGCGCGAGCCTGGCCCGGTCCTGGACATCTAGCCGCGAGACGGCGGATTCGAGCTCTTCGATGGTCATCGCCATGGTGTCCCTCTTTTCCTGGATCGTAGCCTGGCAGCCGACGAAGTGCAACGCATCAAACCGCTTGAGCACGGCCGCGATCTCCGGCACGTTCCCGCGATGTTTCGCTTCTTTATCCGGACCATCGTGGGGCTAATGAGCGCCATCTTCCGCTCGCGTAGCGATCCCGCGCTCGAGAACCTGGCCCTGCGTCAACAGCTCGCGATCTTCAAGGACAAGCGTCCACTGCCCCGGCTCGACAATCCGGCTCGCGCGTTCCGGGTCGGGCTCCGCTCGGCCTGGCCGAGTTGGATGGACGCCTTGATCCTCTTGTCACTGGAGAAGGACGCTCCCGCCCCACGCGCCGAGACGCCCCGTCCGTCGCCAGTCGCGAAGGTCGTCGCCCTGCCCCGTGTCGGCGGGCTACACCATCGCTACGAGTGGAGCGAGGTTCGCCGAGCCGCCTGAAGCAGGCGTACCCTCGCATTCGCGTCGTGGTGTTCCGCTCCGTTCGGAGAGGGGACAGGTACGCACGGAGGCGCAATGAGCGCCAGAAATTCGCCGGTGGTTCATTGGCGCATGCTGCTCGCCGAATTGGCCCACCCCACCGCCAGTGTGTGCTGCTTTACCCGTTCCAAATTCCTGATTCCGCAATCCGGATTACAGTGCAGCCATGCACCTGCTCCAGCAGGATCTCTTCGTCGTCCTACAGCTCGCCGCGTTGCGGGGTGCGGAACCGACCACCCACAACGCCCTCGCAGGCCGGCTCCACCTGTGCGCCCCCGACACCACGCTCCACGCCGGCGTCCAGCGCGGCATTTCCGCAGGCCTGCTCGACACCCAGCGACGGGTACAGCGCCGCGCGCTGTGCGACTTCCTGTTCCATGGCGTCCGCGACGCCTTCTTCGCCGACCGGAGCGCCGTCACCTGAGGCATGTCCACCGCCCACACCGCACCGCCGCTCGTGGCGCTCATCTCGGCCGACGGCCCCCGTGTGGCCCGATCACGAGGGCACCGCGCGAGGGGAGTCCATCGCGCCGCTTCACCCCTGGGTGCCGCGCGCCGCGAACGAGCCCGTTTACACACCCATTCTGGGTGTTATAAGCCCCATTATGGGTACTGTTTCCAACCCGTCCGGCTTGGGCGAAGCGCTCTTCACGAAGACCCAACAGAAGGTGCTGGGCCTGCTGTTCGGCTCTGCGGACATCTCGCCAACAACGCCTCCCACGCCTTCGCGCTCGCCGCGCTCCGCTGGTGCGGGTATCGCTCCGAGAATCGGTACCTCGTCTTCCAGTGTCTCCCTCACACCTTGGCCCTCGGTGACGAGGTGTGGCGTGTCCTCGCGCTCTGCCACGACCGCCGGAACCGCGCCGAATACGAGGGCGACGTGGACATCGACGCCGCCCCCGCCGCGGCGGTCTTGGCCAGCCCGGCCTCGAAGTCCCGCCTCTGGAAGTTAGTAAGCTGGGTGATCCGCAGCAGCTTATCGGTGATCCCGGCCGCCCGTTCTGCCTCCAGCCCATACGCGTTCAGCGTGCCCACCACAGGGCTTCTCGAAAGGGAGATCCAGCTCCTGCACGGTGAAGCACTCCGGACACTCGATCTCGATGTCCGTCTCCACCCCGCAATCCACCCGGTCGAACTCATCCACCAGGAAGTCCGCGTCCCCCAGCGACAGCTCCTCGATGAGCTGCCGCTTCCGCCGCAGCTCCACCCCCTCGATCTCCACCACCCGCATCGCCAGCATCGCCGACAGGATCCGGTCCCGCGCGCTGTGTCGCACCTGCGGCAGCCGCCGCTCGTCCGCCCCCGTCGTGTACAGAAACACGATCGACACGAAAATACGCCTACTTGCCCTGTCGTGT
>CAYFWA010001154.1:0-2069 GCA_964346625.1 uncultured Myxococcales bacterium | reverse complement strand
CCCTCCTCCCCGGTCTTTCCCTCCTCCCCGGTCTTTCCCTCCTCCCCGGTCTTTCCCTCCTCCCCGGTCCACTCCGCGCCCCCCCGTCTCATCCTGCTTGTCATCCGCTCCGAGATCCGCGAAATTGAGCCAGAATGCGTCCAGGCGCCGGTGTTCCGTTCGAGGGCCACCGGCCGGCGGACCGCTGCACCGGGGCCTCCCCCTCGGGGCCGCCCCACCGGAGCACAGCACCCCGGCATTCGACCATCCCGCATCTGGCAGAGGCATCCATGTTTCCCGACCCCCACTCCTACACCAACCTCGAACAGGGTCGCGTCGCCGCCGCGGAGCTGACGCTGACCGTGGATTTCACCGAGCGTCGCCTCCGGGGGCGCGCCCGCCTGAACCTGACCGCGCCGGCCAGCGGCGCCTTCGACCTGGACACCCGCGACCTGGACATCGCCCGTGTGCGTACCCCGGACGGGCAAAAGGTGGCCTGGGAGCTGGCCGACGCCGATCCCATCCTCGGGTCGCGGCTCCGGCTCACGCTCCCGGCGGACACGACCGCCGTGGACATCCACTACGCCACCTCCCCCGCGGCCTCGGCCCTGCAGTGGCTCGCGCCCGCCCAGACCGCCGGCGGGGAGCACCCCTATCTGTTTTCCCAGTGCCAGGCCATCCACGCCCGGGCCGTGGCGCCCCTGCAGGACACGCCGGTGGTGCGGATCACCTTCGAGGCCGCCGTGACCGTGCCCGACCCCTTGCGGGTGGTGATGGCCGCCGCCATGGACGAGCCCTCCCCGGGGGAGACTCCCGGCACCACCTGCTGGCACTTTCACATGCCGCAGCCCATCCCGCCGTATCTGTTGGCCCTGGCCGCCGGCAACCTCGCCACGCAGGAGCTCGGCCCCCGCACCCGGATCTACTGCGAGCCGGAGATGCTGGCGCAGGCCGCCTGGGAATTCGCCGGGGTGGAGGACATGATCCGCACCGCCGAGGGGCTGTTTGGCGACTACCCCTGGGACCGGTTCGATCTGCTGTGCATGCCGCCGTCGTTTCCCTACGGAGGCATGGAAAACCCGCGGCTCACCTTCCTCACGCCCACCCTGCTGGCCGGGGATCGCTCCCTCGTGAACGTGGTGGTCCACGAGCTGGCCCACTCCTGGACCGGCAACCTGGTGACCAACGCCAACATGGAGCACTTCTGGCTCAACGAGGGGTTCACCGTCTACGCCGAGCGACGCATCCTCGAGGCGCTCCACGGCCCCGAGCACATGGGCCTGCACGCCGCCGTGGGCCGCAACGGCCTGCAGCGGGAGCTCGAGCGGTTCGGGCCCGACTCGCCCTACACCCGCCTGCGCACCGAGCTCGTCGGCGTGGACCCGGACGACGTGTTTTCCCTGGTGCCCTACGAGAAGGGCTTTCTGTTCGTGCGCCGGCTGCACGAGGCCGCCGGGCAGAAGCGCTTCGATGACTTCTTGCGAACCTACATCGAGCGCTTCCGGTTCTCCACCCTCACCACCGAGCAGTTCCTCGACTTCGTCCGCGAGCAGCTCCCCGGCGTCCTCGATCAGGTGGACGCCCAGGCCTGGCTCTACCAGCCGGGGGTGCCCGCCGACGAGCCCACCTTCGGCTCCGCGGCCAAGCAGGAGGCCGAGGCGCTGGCCGCCGGCTGGGCCGAAGGCAAGCGCCCCAACGCCGCACAGGTGAAGCACTGGCTCCCGGAGCAGTGGCTCATCTACCTCGAGGCCCTGCCCGACGCCGTGGACCCGGCCGACTGCGCCGCGCTGGACGAGCGCTTCGGCCTCACCGCCCAGGGCAACGCCGAGATCCTGGCGGCCTGGCTGCGGCTCGCCGTGCGCTCGGGCCACGCGCCCGCCGTGCAGCGGGCCCTGGAGTGGCTCGGCGAGGTGGGCCGCATGAAGTTCCTCAAGCCCCTGTACGCCGCCCTGGCCAGCCACCCCGACCTCCGCGTGCGCGCCCAGGCCCGCTTCGCCGAGCTCCGCGACACCTATCACCCCATCGCCCGCCAGGTGGTGCGCAACCTGCTCGAGGCGGAGTAGACATTCACCGCGAAGCCGAGCGGACGC
>CAYFWA010001153.1:0-2073 GCA_964346625.1 uncultured Myxococcales bacterium | reverse complement strand
TGCCAGCCGGGCGCCTCGGCGCCCTGAACTGGACACCTTATTCGTGAGCGGGGCCCTAGCGCTGGTGAGGGGGTCTGGGCCGTCGCCGGGTCGCCGCCCTTGCGCCCCGAGCGGGAGCTCCCGCTCGCCGCGTCGTTACAGCGGTCCGTCTTCGTGGTCAACCGGCGCATGGGGTCATCTAACCCCCTTCCCGGGTCGGGTTCAATAGCTGTACCGGTTCGGCCCGATTTGCGCGGTGGCCGCCGCCTGCATCTCCCTTTTCAAGCGCGGCAAGGGACGTATCATGGCCCCCATGTGCCCTCCACCTTCGGATAGGCCGCCGCCTTCGGATACGCCGCCGCCTTCGGATACGCCGCCGCCTTCGGACGCTCCGCAACTGCCCGCGGCGGGGCCCCGCGCACCCGTGGCCGGTGAGGCCTGGGGGCTGCGAACCCGCAGCGCCGAGGAGACTCGCGCCGCGGCCACCGCGCTCGGGCGCGCCTGTCGGGGCGGCGAGGTCCTCGGCTTGGTCGGGACCCTGGGGGTAGGCAAGACGCGCTTCGTGCAAGGCCTGGCCCTCGGCCTCGGTGTGCCCGCCGAGGCCTATGTGGCCAGCCCCACCTTCGCCTTGGTCAACACCCACCGCGGCCGGTTGCCCCTGCAGCACGTGGATCTGTATCGGCTCGAGGATCCGGACGAGGCCGTGTTCATCGGCTACGAGGAGCTGTTCGACGGCGAGGCCGTGGTGGCCATCGAGTGGTTCGAGCGCTTCCCCGAGCTCTGGCCGGCGGAGTTTCTGTGGATCGAGCTGACCGATCACCCCGACGCATCCGCGTCATCCGCCCCCCCGGGCGCGGAGCCCACGCCGGGCGTGCCAGCGGCAACGGCGGGGGCGCCTCAGGGCGCGCCGCAGGGGGCTCCGGGGACGGCCGGAGAGCCTCCGAGCACGCCGGCCGCATACCCGTCGAGCGACCATCGGGCCGCCGAAGGAGAATTCCGTGGCGACGAGGCCCGCGAGGAGCACGACTGGGATCCGGCGCAAGGGCGTCGGTGGGTGCGCGTCACACCAATCGGGCAGGGCCCTGCCGCGCTCTTGGCGCGGTGGCGGCGTCAGTGGGAATCAGGGGAGCAGGGCGCGGAGGGATCGAACGATCCGTGAGGAGGGACGCTCAGCGCTCGCGGTAGCCCCAGCGCGAAGCGCCTCGACGGTCGAGTCTAGCGATGAGTCTAGCGATGCTAGCGACGATGCTAGCGATGCTAGCGATGCTAGCGATGCTAGCGATGCTAGCGATGCTAGCGATGCTAATGATGCTAGTCCGCGCCGAACTCCTCCTTGAGCTTGTCGTCCCACTCGTCGGCCACCTGGGCCACGGTGTCGAGCATGTCCACGAACTCGATGTAGTCGATGCCCGCCAGGCCCCGGAACGCCCGCAGGTACAAGTATTCGTTTTGAGCATCGATGGCAAAAGCACCGTCACTGGTGCGCAGGAAATTGAGCTCCAGCAGCTTCCGGTAGAAGTCCAACTGCCGCGAGGACGGCACCTTCATGATGGCGCTCAAAAAAAGCAGCACGCCCTCCTTCTCCAGCACGTTGATGCCGATGATGGCGCTGCCGCGCTTGACCTTGGTGTAGCCGTCATCGTCCAACGCGTTGAACTCGACCCCCACCTCGTCGCCGAACTTCTTGATGTAGTCGTCGATCAGCTTCCGGTAGCTAACGGCATTGTCCTCGTTGCTCATTGGGTCCTCCAGGGGGTGTTCCCGACCTGATGCGTGCATGAAAGGTAGCAGCAGCCTCAAACACTTGTCAACGCGGCCCAGCCCGGAGCCATTTGCGCTGTGGCCTCCGCCCGGCGCCCCGCCAGCCTCCCGCCCCCTGAGGCGGCCCCCGCGCGCCTCGCCAAGGGCCAAACGGCTTCGCCAGGGCACAATATCCCTCAAGTGCGCAAAATCTCGGCGCACCGCGGCATCGGCTCCCCCATCCGGCCTGGTTGCTGGGGTCGTGCCGCCGCTCAGGCGGCCAAGCAGCGTTCGGGAGAAATCCGGACCGAGCCCGATTTAGGGCTCGCGCAAGAATAACTTCGGCATTCGTGC
>CAYFWA010001152.1:0-2075 GCA_964346625.1 uncultured Myxococcales bacterium | reverse complement strand
GACCGCGGTCACTGCGCCGCGTCGAGGAGCGCGAGGTCCTCCTGCATGGACTGGATCACCGGGAAGCGGAAACCGCTCTTGGGGTCCAGATCCAGTGCCAGCATCTTGAGCCCCACGGGCGACTGATCGCGCTTCCACTGGTTGGCGGCGAACAGCCGCACGAACCGCTTCACCCACGCCCGGAGCTGCTCCGGAACCTGGAGGGGGTGGCGGGCCCGCAGCAGGTGCCAGACGTCCACGGGAGCGCGCCGGCGCTGGGCGTACAGAAAGAGGATGTCGTCCAGCACGTCGTAGGGCATGAGCTCTGCCTCGTCCGCCTGATTCGCCGCCAGCTCGGCGGAGGGGGGCAGGGCGAGGATGGGATCGAGGCTCGCGAGACCCCAGCGGTCGGCAGCGCGCTCGAGCAATCGGTTCACCAGGGTCTTCGGGATCCCCGAGATGGGAGCGAAGCCGCCCTGGTTGTCCCCGCCAGTGGTGAAGTAGCCCACCGCGAACTCGCTCATGTTCGAGGTCACCAGCACCAGCCCCTTCACGCAGTTGGCCCAGTTGAGCATCATGGAGCCCCGGATGCGGGCCTGAGCGTTCTCGAGCGCCACCGGGACCACCGCCTGATCGTCGCCCACCATCTGCCCGAGCACGTGCTGGGCGAGGTCGAACTCTTTTTGGATTCCAACGACCTCTACGGGTACGTCCAGCTCCCGGGCCAGGCCGAGGGCGGCCTCCCGGGTGGCGGAGCTGGAGTACTGCTCGGTGGGCAGGTAGCGGGCGTGCACCACGGGGGCAGGCGGTGGATCCGGGAGGAGGCTCGCGGCCCGCCAGGCGGCGATGAGCGTGAGCGCGCTGTCGCGTCCCCCCGACAGCGCCACCAGCATGCGCTCGAAGGCGCCGGCTCTGCGGTAGTAGTCCCGGACCCCCAGGGCGAGCGCGTCCAGGATGTCGTCGAGGATGCTCTGCTCCACGTCTGGTGACGCGCGGCGCGCGGGCAAGAAGAAGCTGGGCGCGGTGAGGGGCAGGGCCTCGGGCTCGGGTCCCGCGTCGGGCTCGGGGCCGACATCGGCCCCGGGTCCCACCTCGGGCCCGGCTGCGGTTTCGGGCCCGGCCTCGCTGAGGGGCGGTGGCACGAACCGCCGCTCGAGGGTCACTCGCGCCGGTGGATCGGGGTCGGTATGGAGGCTCGCGGAGCGCCAGGTGTTGTTGGCGGTGCGCAGAGAGGTCACGTCGTCCAGGTCCACCACCGCCGTGGTGAGGGTCCAGGGCTGCGGGCTGAGCCGCGGCGCCTCGCGAAACTGCCCCGCCGGGGCGGCGATCATGCCGCACCCCTCGAACACCAGGCGGCTGGAGTCGCAGCCCAGCAGGTTGGCGTAGGCGTACACCGCCAGGGTGGCCTCCTGATTGCCCAGCAGCAGATGGCGCCGGCGGGCCTGCATCCCCGCGACGAAGGGGGAGGCGGCGCCGTTGGCCAGGATCTCGGCGCCGTGACGCGCGAGCTTGCGCGAGGGCGCATCCACCGCCCACAGATCCTCGCAGATCTCCGCCGCCACGCGGCCGTAGGGCAGCTCGTAGATGAGCTCGCCGGCCGGCAGGCCGCGGACGGTGGTGGTGCCGCCCGGCCACGCGGTCCACTGACGGGCCTCGTAAAAGACCCCGTAGTTGGGCAGCCGCTGCTTGAGCGTGACCCCCACGGGGCGCCCTCCGGAGCACAGCACCAGGCCGTTGTACAGCCAGCCCTCCTCGCGCACGGGAGTCCCCACGAGCACGTCGATGTCCTCGCAACGCTCGGCCAGGCGCTCCACCTCGCCGAAGCAGCGCTCCGGGAAGTCGTCCCACAGCACGCGGTCGCCCAGGCTGTAGCCGGAGATGCCCAGCTCCGGCGTGACGAGCAGGTGCACCTGCTGGCGCCGCGCCTCCTGGATCAGCGCTTCGAGCAAGGCGCGGTTTTCCCCCAGCGCTCCTACCGTGGGTGAGACGCAACCCACTCCGATCTTGACCCGTCGCATGTAGACCTCATACCGCCGGGTTAAGGGCTCGCGCAAGAATAACTTCGGCATTCGGCCGCCGATCCATCAATTCTGTCA
>CAYFWA010001151.1:0-2079 GCA_964346625.1 uncultured Myxococcales bacterium | reverse complement strand
GATGGATCGGCGTCCCGAGTGCAGAGTTTATTTTGACCCGCTCCCTAAGCCGCGACATTTCGTGAGCCCTGAGGCTTGGCAATCCGGCCGGGAGGGATGACCGTGAAGATACCGCTGGAGATCGAGACGGACCAGCACCTGGCCGTGCCGCCGGACGGCGCGCGCCTGGCCTACGGCCGCCGGGGCGAGTCGGGCACGCCGGTGCTCCTGCTCATGGGCTTCGCCATGCCCGGCCGCGCCTGGGTGCACCAGGTGCCGGACTTGGCCGCCCACCACCGGGTGGTGTTTTACGATCACCGCGGCGCCGGCAACAGCCGGGCGCCCAACGGTCGCTACACCATGGCGCTGCTGCGCGACGACGCTCTGCGGCTGCTGGATCACCTGGGCTGGGAGCGCGCCCACGTGGTGGGGGTCTCCATGGGGGGCATGGTGGCCCAGCACCTGGGGCTTCACGCTCCGGAGCGGCTGCGCAGCCTCACGCTGATGGTCACCCACCCCGGGGGTTTGCGCTTTTTGACGCCGCCGGCCCTGGGCCTGCTGCGCTTCGGCCTGGCCAACGTGGCCCGCACCCGCGCGCAGCGGCTCGCGGCGCTGGAGCGGCTTTTGTTTCCGGAATCCTTTTTGCAGACCGCTGACCGGGCGTGGATCCGCGCGGTGCTGGACCGGGACTTCGACCCCTCGGTCACCTTCCGCAAGCGGACCTCGCAGCTCCTGGCCGTGCTACGCCACGACACGCGCCGTCGCCTGGCCGAGCTGTCGCGCCACCGCACCCTGGTGGTGAAGGCGGAGCAGGACATCCTGATCCGCCCCGCGGCCAGCGAGGCGTTGCATCGGGGCATTCGAGGGGCGCGGCTCCACGTGTTTTCCGAGGCGGGCCACGGCCTCATCCGGCAGGTGGCGCCGGCGCTCAACCGGCTGCTGCTCGAGCACTTCGCCGCCGCGGATGCGGGCCGGGGCGCCCCCCTCCCAACCGGCGGCGCTGACGCCGCTGGCCCTGGACTCGGCGATGACCAAGGCCGGGGCCAGGGCCCTGACGCCGGGACCGCCGGCACCGCCGGCACCGCCGGCACCGCCGGGACCGTCTGATGTTCGACTGGTACCCCGATCTCGAGCGGGTGTTCATCCCACTGCAGCTCGTAGTGGCCATGCTGGGCATGGGCGCGACGCTGAGACCCCGGGACTTCGGGCAGGTGGTGCGCCACCCGGCCGGGGTGACGCTCGGGGCGGCGTTGCAGTGGCTCCTGGTGCCGGGGCTGGCCTGGCTGTTTGCCTGGCTGTTCGACCTGGGGCCCGGCTGGGCGGTGGGGCTCGTGCTCATCGCCGTGGCGCCAGGCGGCGCCCTGTCGAACTTGTATACCTTCTTGTCGCGGGGGCACACTCCGCTGTCCATCGCCGTGACCCTGGTGGCCACCCTGGGCTGCCTGTTCACGATCCCCTTTCTGCTCAAGCTGCTCACCAGCGCGCATCTGCCGCCGGACGTCTCCGTGCCCGTGGTCCGGGTCCTGCGGGACGTGACCCTGTTCATCGTGGCGCCCCTGGCCGTGGGCATGGCGGTGCTGCGCGGCCTGCCGCGCTGGGCGCCGGTTTTTTCCAGCGTGTGCATCTACGGCAGCCTCGCCCTGGTGCTCACCATCGCCCTGGGCTCGGTGGGCTCCGGCCGGATCACCATCGGGGACTACGGCTGGGCCCCGCCGCTGATCATCGTGCTGTTTTCCGTGACCATCCACCTGGCCTCGGCCGAGGTGTCCTGGCTGTTCGGGCGCTACGACGACGAGACCGTGGCCCTGTCCGTCGAGGTCACCGTGCGCAACTGCGGGGTCTCGATCCTGTTCGTCCCCGCCGTCTTCTCTTCTCAACCGGAGCAGGGCCAGGCGCTGTATTCGCTGCTGTTCTTCGCGGGCATCGCCCCCATCGTGCCGCTGGCCACCGGCCTCCGCAGCCGCCTGGGCCACAGCCCCTTGTGGTTCCGCGCTCCGCGCCCCCGCCCCGGCGGACCGCCGGGCGCGCCCCCCAGCAAGGCCGCCCCCATTGATCCCACCGCCGCCGCCGCCCCCACCGCCCCCACCGCCCCCATTGATC
>CAYFWA010001150.1:0-2089 GCA_964346625.1 uncultured Myxococcales bacterium | reverse complement strand
AAGTGTCGTGCAGCATCCGCCTCGTTGTCAACGGAAAACTGGGACGAATACGACAGGGGCAGCAGCGCTGTCTCGTCAACGGCATCCCTGCCGTGTCCGGGGTCGCCCGGATCAACACGGGCGGCGGCAAAGGCGCGGGCGGGCCTGGCGGCAACGCGCGGCTGACGGCGGCGGCCCGAGCAGGGCTCACGGCGGCGGCCCGATGGGCAAAGGCGCGGGCGGGCCTGGCGGCAACGCGCGGCTGACGGCGGCGGCCCGAGCAGGGCTCACGGCGGCGGCCCGAGCAGGGCTCACGGCGGCGGCACGAGCAGGGCTCACGGCGGCGGCGCGAGCAGGGCTCACGGCGGCGGTGCGAGCAGGGCTCACGGCGGCGGTGCGAGCAGGGCTGACGGCCGGGGCCGGATGGGCTATGTTGGGGTCGCCATGGATCGCCTCGGACGCTGGATTGTCAGGTATCGCTACCCGGTGCTGGTGGCGACGCTTTTGCTCGTGGGCGGGGCCGGGGCGATGCTGCCGCGGCTGCGCATCGACGTGTCGAGCAAGAACCTGGTGTTCGTCGACGATCACGTGCGCAAGGCGTTCAACCGCTACCTCGAGCAGTGGGGCAGCGACCGGTTCATCACCATCGGCGTGAAGGTGCGCAGCGGGGACATGTTTTCCCACGAGCGGCTCGCCTTCGTGCGCCGGCTGACCCGGCGGCTGCGCCGGGCGCCCATGGTGGACCGGGTGGAGAGCATCACCAACACCACCGCCATGTCCTCGCGCGAAGACGCGCTGTACATGGGCCCCCTGGTGCCCGATCCCATCCCCACCGCCCCGGCGGCCCTGGAAAAAATCCGCAAGCGCACCCTGGCCAGCCCGCTTTTGCGCCGGATGTTCGTGGACGACGCCGGCACCATGGTGGGCATCAACGTGCGGCTGCGCGACGGTGGCCACGACGAGCGCCAGGTGATGCTGGCGGCCAAGGCGATCCGGCGCATCCAGGACCAGGCGCGGCCGCCCCCGGGCGTGCGGCTCTACCAGATGGGCGGCCCGGCCATGCTCGCCGAGATGTACGACCTGGTCAAACGGGACCTGTGGGTGCTCGGCGTGGCGCCGCTGGTGCTGGTGGGGATCGTGCTGCTGCTGGTGTTTCGCTCGGCCCGCGGCTCGCTGTTTCCCCTGGTGACGGTGCTTTGTACCGGGGCGATCACCTTCGGCGGCATGGCGGCCACCGGCCACCAGGTGAACATGGTCACCACCATGCTGCCGTGTCTGATGATGGTGATCGCCGTGGCGCACGTGATCCACGTGCTGGTGCAGCACCGCGAGGCGGTGGCCCTCGGCCAGGGGCGCCACGAGGCGGTGGTCACCACCATCGGGCGGGTGGGTTGGCCGTGCCTGCTCACCAGCCTCACCACCTCGGTGGGCTTCGGGTCCCTGGTGCTGTCGGACGTGCCCCAGGTGCGCGAGTTCGGCGTCTTCGCCGCGGTGGGCGTCACCGTGGCCATGCTGCTTTCCATCATCTCGGTGCCGGCAGTGCTGTGCCTGCTGCCCCGACCCGACCCACAGCGCTCCCGCGAGCTCAACGAGGGGCCGCTGCAGCGCGTGCTGGAGCGGGTGCACGGCTGGGGCTACCGGCGCGGAGTCGTGATCACCATCGCGGTGCTGGCCGCGGGCCTCGGGGCCGCGGGGCTCACGAAGCTGGAGGCCGAGAGCTCCACCCGCGAGTACCTGCCCGCCGATCACCCGCTGCGGGTGGAGTTCGAGATGGTGGAGGCGAACCTGATGGGCGGGGTGCCCATCATCCTGCACGTCCAGGACACCACCCCCCAGGCGCCGCGCCCCGGAGCGCCGGCGGCCCGGCGCCCGGCGCGGCCCGCGGTGGGGCCAGGGGCCGGCCCGGTGGCGCGGCCCGCGCGCGCGCCCGCCGCCGCCGACGAGGTCATCCGAGACCCAGAGGACAAAGGCGCCCGCAGCCCCGCCGACGAGGTCATCCAAGACCCAGAGGACAAAGGCGCCCGCAGCCCCGCCGACGAGGTCATCGCTGAGCCCGAGGACAGGGGCGCCCGCAGTCCCGCCGACGAGGTCATCCGAGACCCAGAGGACA
>CAYFWA010001149.1:0-2092 GCA_964346625.1 uncultured Myxococcales bacterium | reverse complement strand
GACCACCATCGCCGGCCTGGCGCCCCTCGCCTTCAACATCGGCGCTGGGGGGGACATGTTGCAGCCCATGGCGGTGGCTGCCATTGGCGGTCTTCTCTTCGAGATCCCGGTGGCCCTCGTTTTGATGCCATGCCTGTACGTGATGGCGAGCCGGAATGCAAAAACGTGAGCGGCACACGCACGGGGGGGAGCATTCACACCTCGAGGGCCCGGGTACGAAGTCAGACTCGAGTCAGACCACGGCCGTGGGTGCGACGCTGGGATTGCGGTGTCCGCGAGTCGTGGCTCACGGCTGGGGGGGGATGGTGACGCTGGGGAAGCGGGCGGGCTCGGTGTGGGGGATGAACTTGGCGGCCGAGAAGCGCTGCATGAAGGCCTGGTTGACGTTGAGCTCGAGGTAGGTGATGCGGTCGCGCAGGGCTTCGGCGCGGGCCAGGGCGTGGCGCGACTGCAGGGCGAGGGTGGCGCCGCCCAGGGCGCTGTTGCCGATGGCCTGGTAGGTCTCCCGTGGCAGGTCGGGGATCATGCCGATGGTGATGGCGGACTCGGGGTCGATGAACTGACCGAAGGTTCCGGCAATCTGGATCCGGGACACGTCGGCCACGGTGAGGCCCACCTCGGCGGTGATGGTCTCCAGGATGGTGTACATGGCCGCCTTGGAGCGGACGAGGCTGTCCAGGTCGGCCTGCTTGAGGGTGAGATCCTCGCCGGTGGCGGTGCGGGAGGCGGGCACTACCACATACTCGTTCATGCCGTCGGTCTCCTGCAGGTGCGAGCCGCAGGCCGCGGGCACGAAGCGGCCGCGGATGTCCACCCGGCCGGTGCGAAACAGGGCCGCGGCCAGGTCGATGAGGCCGGAGCCGCAGATCCCCCGGGGCTCCTCGTTGCCGATGGTGTGCACCGCCAGGGTGCCGCTCTCGTCGGCCACGGTGACGCGGTCGATGGCGCCGGGGCCGGCCATCATGCCCATGCGGGTGACGCCCCCCTCCAGGGCGGGGCCGGCGGCGCCGGCGCAGGCGATGAGCCAGTCGCGGTTGCCCACCACCACCTCGGCGTTGGTGCCCACGTCCACCAGGATCTCGGGGGCGTCACTAGGGGCCGTGTCCAGCCCCGCGTGCAGGATGCCGGCCAGCAGGTCCCCGCCGAAGTAGCTGCCCACGTTGGGGAAGGCGTACAGCCGCGCCCGCGGGTGCAGCGCCAGGCCGAGGTCGGCGGCGCGCCAGATGCCCGGGCGGTTGACCACCGGCAGGTAGGGCTCGCGCACCAGCCAGCGGGGAGGCAGACCGAGCACCAGGTGGGTCATGGCGGTGTTGCCCGCCACGGTGACCAGGGAGATGTCCTCGGGGCGACGCCGGACCGTCTCGCACAGCTCGTGGGCGGCCTCGTTGAGGCGGTCGGTGACCAGGCGTTGGAGCTGGGCGAGGCCTTCGGCCGTGTCGGCGTGGTGGATCCGGACCAGGATGTCGGGGCCGATCTCGGCCTGGGGGTTGTCGAAGCCTCGCTCGCCGAGCACGGCCCCGGAGCCGAGATCCACCAGCCGCACCACGATCCGGGTGGTACCGAGATCCACGGCGAGGCCGGTGGTCCGCTGGGCCTCGGCGCCGGAGAGCACGTCCAGCACCTCCCAGGTCTCCAGACCGCTGCGGGATCCGACCGCGGGGAACACGAGGGCCTGGCAGTCGCCCCCGGCGCGGGGCAGCCGGCCGGGCAGGTCGGCCAGCAGGGCCCGGGCCACGTGGATCCGCGGTGGGGGCGGGGAGGCTGCGGCAGGGGGCGCGGTGCTCGTGGGCGACCCGGGGTTGGCGCCGGCGTCGGTGCTTGCGTCGACGCCGGCGCTGGCGCCGGAGGAGGCCAGGGTCCGCGTGAGCGCACGCTCCAGCCGCTCGGCGTCGGCGGTGTTGTCCTGCAGCGTCGGCTGGGGCAGGGAGACGGGGACGAGCCAGGGATCGTTCATGACGGCCGTTTTTGCGGTTCTCGGGTTGGTGGAGCCCAAGGGGAAACCCGGTAACGCCAGGTAGAGTCAGATAAAGCCAGTTGAAGCCAGTTGAAGCCAGTTGAAGCCAGTTGAAGCCAGTTGAAGCCAGTTGAAGCC
>CAYFWA010001148.1:0-2092 GCA_964346625.1 uncultured Myxococcales bacterium | reverse complement strand
GGGCACCGGCATCGGCACCGGCACCGGCACCGGCACCGGCACCGGCACCGAGGCCACCGACAAGGACCCCGGGGCGCCGGAGCGACCGCCCGCGGCGGGGGGCCCGGACACCCCGACTCCCGACGAGCTTCCGCCGGCCCGCCTCCAGGTGATGATGGCCCCCACCTGCCCCAACTGTCCGCGGGCCGTGACCGCGGCCAACCGCGTGGCCGCCGATCACCCGGCCGTAAAGCTCGAGGTGGTGGACGTCCAGTACTTTGGGGATCTGGCGGGCAGCGTGCGCTCGGTGCCCACCCTGATCATCGACGGCACCCGCACCGTGGTGGGCGGGGTGGGCGAGCAGGAGCTGCTCGAGCTGCTGCGCGAGCGCAGCAGCCAGAGCTACGTGCAGCGCTCGCTGCAGTCCATGCTGGAGTCGGGCCGCATGGCCGACGTGCCGCCCCTGCTGGCCTCGGCCGCCGGGCAGCAGGCGCTGTGCGCCCTGCTCGACGGCAGCACCATGCAGCAGCGCATCGGGCTGATGCTCGCCGCCGAGGAGACCCTCGCGGCCAACCCCCACGCCCTCGACGGGGCCGTGCCCTGCCTGCTGCCCCTGCTCGGCAGCGCCGACTCCGCCCTGCGCGGCGATACCGCCGACCTGCTGGGCCGCATCGGCGCCCCCGGCGCCCGCTCCGTCCTGGAGCGCCTGCTCGAGGACCCCGACGCCGACGTGCGCGAGGTGGCGGCCGACGCCCTGTCCATGCTCCGCGATCCGTCCTGACGCTGCCCGTTCCCGTTCCCCACTTCCCGTCGGATCCCCAAATGCAAAAGCCGCAGGCGTGGGCTGCAGCGCTCGTGCCATGCCACCCTCTCTTTGGCTGTCAGGAATCACCGAGGATGAACGGCAGAGCCGGGGAGCAATTCGCCGGCGTGTAGGCGCTGGGAGAAGGTGTGGAAGGGGAGGATCCGGACCGGTCCGTCGCGTTGCTCGTGGGGGCCGAGATAGATGCCGTAGGCGGCCTGCAGGGCGCCGGCTTCCACCAGCTCGGTCAGGGTGCGGCTCCAGGCGCTGCGCCAGGTCTGGTTGCTCTTGACCTCGAAGCCGATCTGCCGGCGGCCCCGCGACCAGATGAAGTCCACCTCCCGGCCGGCCGGCGTGCGCCAGAACTGCAGCTTGCCGCCGATGCCGGCGTAGGCGATGTGGGCGCGCAGCTCGTTGAGCACCAGGGTCTCGAAAAGCGGGCCGCGGGCGGCCTGTTCGGGCGGGTCGCGTAGCAGGCCGGTGATCGCGCGCACCACGCCGGGATCGAACAGGTAGAACTTGGGACGCGCCACCTCCTTGGCCTTCAGGCGCGGGTTCCAGGCCGGCAACCAGGTGCCGAGCAGGGTATCCACCAGCACGGTCAGATAGCGCTGTACCGTCGGTCGCGCGACCCCACTGTCGCGGGCGATGCCGGAGGCGTTGACCATCTGACCGTTCATGATGGCCGCCACCTCGAGAAAGCGATCGAAGGCCCCCAGATCGCGGACCACGGCCTCCTGCTGGATCTCCTGCTGCAGGTAGGTGTGCACGTAGGCCTCGAGAATGTCGACCGCGTGCTGCGGCTCGGCGCAGACCTTGGGCAGGCTGCCGTAGCGCAACAGCGTCTCGACGTCCGGCTCACCGAGCTCGGCCGTGGTCAGGGGAAAGAAGCGGCGCTCGAATACGCGGCCGGCCAGCAGATCGACGTCCATGCGCCGCAGCTTGCGGGCGCTCGAGCTGCACAGGGCGAACTGTACGGCATCGCCTCGCTTGCTCAGCAGCGCGTGGATCTCGTGCAGCAGCGGCGGTACGCGCTGCACCTCATCGAGCACGACCCAGCTTCCGGGCAGCAGCGCCGCGACCCGGCGGCGAAACGCGGACGGATCCCGTAGCAAGGGCAGAAAGACGTCGCTTTTGAGCAGATCGTACCAGACCGCATCGGCGAAGTTCTGCCGCAACCAGGTCGTCTTGCCCGTGGCCCGGGGGCCGAACAGACAGAACGAGTGCTCCGGCGGATCGAGGAATCTTGTAAACACAGTGAGCATTTTTACCGCAAATCCGCTCACTGTAGAGCCATTATTCCCGTATGAG
>CAYFWA010001147.1:0-2099 GCA_964346625.1 uncultured Myxococcales bacterium | reverse complement strand
AGCCACCCACCCCAACCCTCCGCGGCGCATGGCGCGCTCGAGCCTGCACGGGGATTGCGTCGCGCGGCCCGGGTGGGTTGCACAAGGGGAAGCTAGGGTTGTTCGCCCTTGTCTTTCTCTTTCGTGGTGCCTCCGAGGGGTTGCAGCGCAACCTGCAGGGTCCCGTCGGCTTCGGTAACCGGGTAGTAGACCAGGCACTTGTGGTCCGACTTGGCTGGGCCGGAGACGGGCTCGCCCGCGTAGTTGTAGGTGGACCGCGCCGGCGTGCAGCAGCGGATCAGGGGCTGGTCGGGCACCGGGTCGATGTGGAAGCCGCCGCAGGCGCAGTGGTTGGCGTAGACGTGGTAGGCCCCGTCGTGGCCGTGCACCACCAGCAGGCGATCGGGCAGTGACTCGGCGACCAGGCGGAGGCATCCCCCTGGAGGCGTGAGCTCCGGCGCCTGGGCGAGCTGGATGGTCAAGGTGTCTCCCTCGACCTGAAAGCAATCGTTTTGGGCCGGCAGCGGCGCGACGGGCCTGGCAAAGAGGCGGGTGAACAGGTTGGGCTTGGGGATCTTCGGCTCTGGCATCTCGGTTCCTATTGCTCTTATTGCTCCGATAGCTCCTATAGCTGCGATTGTAGCTACGATCTCGAGCGGGCGCTTCATCGGGCCTCGTCCAGGCCTCGGGGCCGGTCGGCACCCTATCATTCGCAGCAGAGCAACGCCGAGGCAATTGTCATCCAGTCTGTGCTTCGGTCGGTGCTTCGTGCCGTGGTGCTTGATTGGGGCGGGTGGCCGTGGTGCTTGATTCGTGCGGGCGGCCGTGGTGCTTGATTCGTGCGGGCGGCCGTGGTGATATGCGAGCAAGAGGACGAATACGGACGGGCCGGGCTTCGTCCAAAGCAACATCATGTCATTCCGCAGCGTTTTCGCAGCATTCGGGAAGAATCACCTCGCGTCGCCTCGCGGGCGGCGCACGGCCGTCTGCGGCGTCGCTCGGCGTCGCGATCTTCCCGAGATTCCTCCTTCTCGCTCCTTGCATCCAGCCGCGCGGCGCTCCGTGAGGCTCGTTCCGGAGAGCTCCCGAACGCTACCAGCATCCCACGTGGTCCCCGCGCCCGTGGTCCCCGTGCCCGGACGCGGCGGCTGCTGCGTGGGGAGGCAAGATGGCAAAATCACCGACCTGGCGTGTCGGGGCTCGCTGGCGCGGCGGGGCTCGCTGGTGCTGCCGGCGGCGCTGGGAATGCTGGTCTTGTTGGGTGGGGGTGGGAGTGGCGGTGGCGGTTGGTGGGGGGTAGCCAGGGCGACCCCGGCGGCGGCGGGGGTGACCCCGCAAGTGCGCATCAAGACCGCGCGGATCACGGGGAACCCGGGGGCGGCCAAGCAGTTCAAAAAGACCGCGCGGCAGCATATAAAGGCGCTGATGCGCTGCTACCGCGCCAACCTGAGCAAGCATCCGGGGGAGGTGGGGCTGCTGGCAGCCAACGTGCGGGTGGATCCCAACGGGCGCGTGGGTGACGTGGGCGTGCGCGAGCACGGGCTCAACGAGGCGCTCAAGGGCTGCGTGCTCTCAGACATTCGCAAGTGGCGGATCGCGGGCTGGAAATCGCCGCACCGGGTCTATGCCCTGCTGGAGCTGGTGTTTCAGCTCTCGGCGAAGCCGGCCCCGAAGGCCATCATCAAGGGCGGGCTAAAGGCCCGGCTGGTGGCCGGGGCCATCGAGGCGCGGCTGCCGGGGCTGCGCAAGGCGTGTCTCAAAGGGCGCGACGATGGAAACGATGGGGGCAAGCGACGGCGGCGCAAGCGATATCGGCCGCGGCTGCGGCTGCTGATCGACTTCGACGGGTCGGTCCAGACGGCGGGGTTGTCGGGGCGGGTGCGGCGGCGCGGGACGCGGCGGTGTCTCATCAAGCGGCTCAAGGGCTGGGATTTTCCCCCGCCGGACAACGGGCATCGCACCTGGGTGCTGTATCCCATGTTCCCGCCGCCGGCCAAGGCGTCGGTGCCCGGGCGGCGGGAGTCAAGCTGAGCCGCGCTGCGGGCGCCCTCCCGTCTCCGACGCGCTTCACGCTGTACGCCACCGGTCAAGCTGTACGCCACCGGTCAAGCTGTACGCCA
>CAYFWA010001146.1:0-2099 GCA_964346625.1 uncultured Myxococcales bacterium | reverse complement strand
GGGAAAAGCGGCAAAAGCGGCAAGAGCGCCAAGGCCGACAAGCGCGGGAAAAGCGGCAAGAGCGGCAAGAGCGGCAAGAGCGGCAAGAGCGGCAAGAGCGGAAAACGGCGCAAGGAGCCCTCCCGCCAGGAGCGCATCCGCAAGAAGGTGGCGCGGCTGCCGCGCCAGCCGGGCGTGTACCTGATGAAGGGCCGGGAGGGGACGGTCTTCTACGTGGGCAAGGCCTCGGACCTGCGGGCCCGGGTGCGCTCGTATTTCAACGCCAGCGGCGACACGCGGACCTTCGTGGCCCTGCTCGACCGGATCCTGTACGACCTCGACTTCGTGGTGACGGCCAACGAAAAAGAGGCGCTGCTGCTGGAAAACAACCTCATCAAGGAGCACCGCCCCCGCTACAACGTCAAGCTGCGCGACGACAAGAACTACCTGGCGCTGCGGCTCGACACCCGCCAGACGTACCCCCGGCTCGAGCTCACGCGTCGGATCCGCGCCGACGGCGCGCGCTACTTCGGGCCCTACCACTCGGCCCAAACCGCCCGGCGACAAAAGCGGCTGCTCAACAAGCACTTCCAGCTCCGCGTCTGCTCCGATCGCGTCATGGCCCACCGCAGCCGGCCGTGTCTCAACCACCAGATCGGGCGGTGCCTGGCGCCCTGCACCCTGCCGGTGGATCCGGCGCTGTATGCCCAGCGGGTCGCCGACGTGGTGATGTTTCTGTCGGGCCGGGGCGACGAGCTGGCCCGCCAGCTCACCGCGCGCATGCAGCAGGCGGCCGCGCGCGAGGAGTTCGAGGAGGCGGCGAGGCTGCGGGATCTCATCGCCGACCTGCAGGCCATCAACGCCGAGCAGCACGTGGTGGAGGCCGTGGGGGTCAACCAGGACGTGCTCGGCCTGCACCGCCAGGGCGACCAGGTGATGCTGTGCGTGATGACCATCCGTCAGGGTCGCCTGGTGGGCTCGGAGGACGTGTCGCTGCGTCACCAGGAGTTTCCCGACCACGAGATGCTCAGCTCCTTTTTGGGGCTGCACTACGAGGGTCAGCGCCCCATCCCCGACGAGGTGCTGGTGCCCCTGCCCCTGCCCGACGACGCGGTGCTCGCCGAGTGGCTCACCGAGCGCCGGGAGCGCAAGGCGCGGCTGCTTTTCCCCCAGCGCGGCTACCGGCGGCGCCTGGTGGAGATGGCCACCCGCAACGCCCGCGCCGCCTGGGAGGCCCGGGCCAACCGCTCGGCCGACGCCGAGGAGATGCTCGAGAAGCTGCGCCGGCGGCTACGGCTGTCGCGGCCGCCCCGGCGCATCGAGTGCTACGACATCTCCACCCTGCAGGGCGCCCACCCGGTGGGCTCCATGGTGGTGATGCTCGACGGAGAGCTGGCCCCGAAGCTCTACCGCCACTTCCGCGTCCGCACCGTGGCGGATCGGCCGGATGACTACGCCGCTCTGCGGGAGGTGCTCGGCCGCCGCTTCGCCCGCGCCCGCGACGGCGACGAGGGCTGGGAGGCCCCGGACCTGCTGCTCATCGACGGCGGCAAGGGCCAGCTCAACGTGGCGCTGACCGTGTTGTCGGACCTGGGCATCGAGCACGGCGGCGGCGAGATGGAGGTGGCCTCGCTGGCCAAGGAGCGCGCCGCGGTGCCGGGGGCCCCCCCCGTGGCCGGCCCGCCGCTGCTCGAAACCGGGGCCCCGGCGGAGCCGGCGCTCACGGAGGCAACGGCGGTCACCCCCACCGCCGCCACCACCACCGCCGCTGAGGTGCCCGGCATCGAGGTGCCCGACATCGAGGCGCCCGGCATCGAGGCGCCCGGCAAGGCCGCCCCTGCGAAGGAGACGACCGCCGCCAAAACGCCCTCCGCGGAGACGACTGCCACCGAGGCCGGGGCGGCCAGCGCCCCGGGGGGCGGGCCGCTGGCCGCCGCCTTCGCCGCCGCCGGCGGCGCCCCGGCCGCCGACGCCGGCGCCCCGGCCGCCAACGCCGGCGCCCCCGACGCGCCCGGTGATCCCGGGGGCGCGCAGGCCGCGGCGCACCGCCGCGGCCACGCCGCGAGCCCCAGGGCGGCCGAGGGGGGCGTCGAGCCCATCGTGGACCGGGTGTTCGTGCC
>CAYFWA010001145.1:0-2103 GCA_964346625.1 uncultured Myxococcales bacterium | reverse complement strand
GCAGCGTCACGAGGTGATCTCGAAAAGCGGCTGGGACAGGCCGGTTTCCGGGGGCTCGAGCCGGGTGATCTGGCCGCGGGGGTTGGGGATCTGATCCAGCACGGCGGCCGAGATGTGGATGGCGTTGGCCACGCCGACCCGCGCGGCGTCCCGGGCCCGCGAGACGGGGGTGCCTACGGCGGCGAACTGCAGCCGCTTGCGCGGGCCGAGCAGGCCCCGCATCACCTCGCCGCGGTCGAGGCCCACGCGCAGGGACACGGCCGAGGGCAGGTTGAAGTCGCGGGCGAGGTTGCCGAACTCGCGCAGGATCTCGTTGGCCGCGGCCAGGGCCCAGGCCGCGTCGCTCTCGGCGGTGCCCTGGCCGCCGAACAGGGCCAGGCCCGCCTCCTCGAGCATCCAGACCAACGAGCCGCCGTTGCCGAACACCGCCTCGTGGACGGTGGCCCGCAGGGCCTCGGCGAACTCGGTGGCCCGCCCGGTGCCCTCGCGCTCGAGCATCCGCTCGACCTGGCTCAGCTCGAAGTAGAGCGCCGTGGCCTGCTCGGGCTCGAGCCGGGGACGTCCGTCGCCCCGGTAGAGCCACTCCACCAGCTCGGGGGCGTGGAACCGCTCGAGGAGCTGGCGCCGGCGCTTTTCTTTTTCGCCACCGCGCTCGAGCTCCCGCAGCGAAAGGGCCCGGGCCAGCAGCGAGCCCACCCCGAGCACCGTCTCGGTCTCGAACCGGTCGAAGGGGCGGCCCGCCCGGCGCGACAGGCAGAGCACCCCCACCGGGGAGGTGTGCACGAGCAGGGGCACGGCCAGCAGCGCCCCCACCTTGTAGGCCATCACCGACTCGCGGTGGCCGAACTGGGGATCGGATTGTAAATCGGTGGACTGGACCGGCTGCCCGGTGGAAAGCGCCTGGTCGATTACCGAGCGGCTGACTGGGATCTCGTCGTGCCGGAGGGGATCCTGGTGCCGCACGCTCACGGCCCGGAGCTTGCCGACGTTGTCGCGGCGCACCAGCACCGCCGTGGTCACGGCGAGCTGCCCGACCAGCAGATCGAGCGACTCGTCGAGGAACACGCCGAGGTCGGGCGCCTGGGCCAGGCGCTCGGCGGCGCGATGCAC
This sequence comes from uncultured Myxococcales bacterium, assembly GCA_964346625.1. Taxonomy (GTDB): domain Bacteria; phylum Myxococcota_A; class Polyangia; order HGW-17; family JAJRWW01; genus CAYFWA01. The sequence goes on along the minus strand of CAYFWA010001145.1, from coordinate 993 downwards.
CGTGAGCAGGGTGGACAGGGCGGCCGAGTTGCCCACGGACTCGGCGCTGCTCTGCTCGCGTAGATGACGCGCGAGGGTCTCGGCGCGCACCGCCACCGGAGCGGACTCGGCCGAGCCGCCCATGGGCTCGTGGAGATCCACCCGCCCCGAGATGAACTTGACGCCGAGGTGGGGATCGCTGGTGTGCTCCCAGGACTCGCTCAGGCGCCGGACGCTGGGCTTCTCGTCGGGTGTCGGTCGCCGCTTGGGGCTCGGGCTCGGCCCCGACAAGAGATCCCTGGCCTGAATCTGCGGGTTGGAGATCTCGAACTCGCCCGTGGTGAGGATCCCCACGGTGGGCTCGTCGAAGCGCCCGCCGCCGCGCGACTCGGGCTGGTAGCCCTGGGGGCGGGTGGGCACGCCGGCGTTGGAGCCCGATCCCACCGCCTCCATGATGCGCTCCTGAGCGGGGACCAGGATTAGGCGGAAGACGCCCACGTCGATGTGGTCCCCGACGCCGATGGTGGCCTTGCGCATCTGCCGGCCGTTGATCTTGGTGCCGTAGGTGGAGTCCTTGTCCTCCACGTGGAGCTGGTTGTCCTCCAGCGTCAGCACGGCGTGATGACGGGACACACCGCGACCCACGATGATGAGGTCGTTCTTCTGCCCCCGCCCCACGGTGATGGGGCCGGGGCGCAAGGGCCACTGCTTGGCAGCGCCCTCTGGATCCACGATCAAAAGGCTGAGCGACACCGGGCGACTCCAGTTCGGCGCCATGGTACTACAGGATCGGGCAGCATACCAAACCCGTAAGCAATCGAGCCATTTGCGCTGTGGCCGCGCCCGGGGGTCGCCGCCCCCCGCGGCGGCCCCCGGGGCGCCGCGCCAAGGGCCAAACGACGTCGCCCGGGCACAATATCGCTCGAGTGCGCAAAATCTCGGCACACCTCGGCCTCGGCGCCCTCGGTGCGTCGAGCTTATTCTTGCGCGAGCCCTTATTCTTGCGCGAGCCCT
>CAYFWA010001144.1:0-2106 GCA_964346625.1 uncultured Myxococcales bacterium | reverse complement strand
TGCTCTTCCGATCTGGTGTGATCATCTACTCCCCCGACCACGGCTCCAAGGAACCAAAGACATGATCCGAGTCCTGGTAGTAGATGATCACACCCTGGTGCGCGACAGCCTCTGTCGCCTCATCGCGGCCGAAGACGACCTCGAGGTCATCGGCCGCACGGGCTCCGGCCACGAGGCCGTGAGCCTGGTGCGCCAGCTCGAACCGGACCTGGTGGTGTTGGACTACAGCCTGCCAGACCTGGACGGGATGGAGACCACCCGCCAGATCCTCGCCCTGGGCACCGAGAGCCGCGTGCTCATCCTGACCATGCACGCCAACGAGGAGTATGCCACCCGCCTGGTGCAGGCCGGAGCCGCCGGTTTCATCATTAAGGCCGCCTCCACCGATGAGCTGCTGGAGGCCATCCGCAAGGTGGGCCGAGGCGGCGTCTACGTCACGCCGGCCATTATGGAGAAGATGGTCACCCGCATCGGCCAGGGCCGCGACGAGGCCCCGGAGGCGGCGCTGTCCAACCGGGAGCTGCAGGTGCTGCTGCGCCTGGCCCGCGGCGCCACCACCCGGGAGGTCTCCGCCGAGCTCCACCTGAGCATGTCCACCGTAGAGACCTACCGCGGCCGGATCCTCGAAAAGCTCAACCTGCGCAACAACTCCGACATGACCCGCTTCGCCATCCGCCGCAGCCTCATCGAGCTGGACTGAGCCCTCATCTCATCCGTCAGGTATACATATGGTACGAGCGCTGATACAGGGGGAAGGCCTCGCACAGCTCGTGCACCTGCTGGGCCACCTCGATGTTGACGTCCTCGTCGTCGGGGGCCGAGAGCACCTGGTGTATGAGGTCGCAGACGGTTCCCATCTCCGACTCGCGCATGCGGCGGCTGGTCAGGGCCGGGCTCCCGAGACGGATGCCGCTGGTCTGGGTCGGGGGCAGGGGATCGTAGGGGATGAGGTTCTTGTTCACCGTGATGCCCACGCGCTCCAGGGCGTTGGTAGCTTTGCGGCCGGAGATGTTCTGGCTGGACAGATCCACCAGCACGATGTGGTTGTCCGTGCCGCCAGACACCACGCGGTAGCCTCGGGCCGCCATGCCGTTGGCGAGGGCCTGGGCGTTTTTCAGGATCTGCTCCTGATAGGAGCGGAAGGAGGGCGCCAACGCCTCCTTGAGGGCGATGGCCTTGGCCGCGATGACGTGCATGAGGGGGCCGCCCTGTATGCCCGGGAACACCTGGTGGTCGATGTCCTTGGCGTGGGCGGCGGGGCAGAGGATGATCCCACCGCGGGGGCCGCGCATGGTCTTGTGGGTGGTGGCGGTGACCACGTCACAGTGGGGCATGGGGTCGGGGTGCAGCCCCGCCGCCACCATGCCCGCGATGTGGGCGATATCGGCCATGAGGTAGGCTCCCACCTCCTGGGCGATGGCCGCGAAGGCGGAAAAGTCGATGGTCCGGGTGTAGGCGCTCGCCCCGGCGACGATGAGCCGAGGCTGATGCTCGATGGCGAGCTGGCGCACCTCATCGTAGTCGATGGTCTCGGTGTCACGGTTCACGCCGTAGAAGCTCGTCCGGTAGGCTTGGCCCGAGAAGTTGAGGCGAAACCCGTGCGACAGGTGCCCTCCCTGATCGAGGTCCATGGCGAGGATGGGATCCCCATGGTCGAGCAAAGCCGCGTAGGCGGCCATGTTGGCCTGGGTGCCGGAGTGGGGCTGGACGTTGGCGTGCTCGGCGCCGAACAGCTCCTTGGCGCGCTCGATGGCGAGCTGCTCGCAGCGGTCCACGTAGCCACAGCCGCCGTAGTAGCGCGCCCCGGGGTAGCCCTCGGCGTACTTGTTGGTAAGCACGGAACCCAGGGCCTCGAGTACGGCGAGCGACACGAAGTTCTCGCTGGCGATGAGCTCCAGGTGGGTCTGCTGACGGCGCACCTCGCTCGTGATGGCCTCGAAGATTTCCGGATCGACCTGTAGCATGGGGCTGAGCATTGAGTGTCTTCCTTTCCGACGCCAACGCGCCGCGCCGTTGGAAAACGAGCGCTACCGCTGGCATCCTGCGATGTAAGGGAGCGGGTCAAAATAAACTCTGCACTCGGGACGCCGATCCATCCCGGCTGGC
>CAYFWA010001143.1:0-2109 GCA_964346625.1 uncultured Myxococcales bacterium | reverse complement strand
GGGGCCCCGCGGGGCGCCGGGCGGAGGCCACAGCGCAAATGGCTCCGTAGGAAACCGTCCCCCCCCTCGCCGCCGATCTGCGATATCGTCGGGGGCCATGGCCGAGGCCGCGCCCGAGCGCCTGCGTGCCCGCACCCGGCCACCAACCGAGACGCCGAGACGTCGAGACGTCGAGAAACCGAGAGGACGCGACGCCATGGAAGCCCTGCTGTTCAAGGCCACCACCCTGCCCGACGCCTGGTTCCAGCTCGTCTACGCGCTGGTCAGGGGAGACACCCCCCGCAACGTCTACGAGATCGATCGGGGCTCCTACGTGGGGCAGAAGCGACTGGAGTTTCCCCACGTGACGGTGCAGATCGACCGGCCTGGCGCCCGGCCGCTGATCCCCGAGATGCCGCCCACGGTGAACGTGCCCCCGCCGGTGGAGGACATGGGCTACGTGGAGGACTACTTCAGCCGGTACCTGATGAACACCGAGCTCGCCGACAACGAGACCTACATCTACGGCACCTGGCTGGCCCCGGGCGTGGAGCGGGTCATCGAGCAGCTCCGGGGGGCGCCGGGCAACAACCAGGCCACCATCTGCATCGGTGGCTGGGCGCCGTGGCGCGACGCGCCCGAGCCCGTGCCCGACGCCCCGGCGCCGGTGGCCCTGGCGCTGGACACCGACCGCTTCGTGGACCCGGGCACCGGGGAGCGGGATCCGGCGTGTCTGCGCGTGGTGGACTTCCGCCTCGATCAGGAAAACACCCTGCACATGGTGGTCTACTTCCGCTCCTGGGACCTGTGGGGGGGCTTCCCGGCCAACCTCGCCGGCCTGCAGCTCGTCAAGGAGTACGTGGGCCAGTTCCTAGAGGCCACCGACGGCAAGATCATCGCGTCGTCCAAGGGGCTGCACATCTACGACCACGCCATCGAGATCGCCGCCCAGCGCCTCGGCCTCACCGACGTGGGCTCCATGGACCAGCTCCTCGGCTGGATCGAGCAGCAGCAGGAACCGCAGGGCTGAGCCCTGAGGCGCCCTGGGGCGCCTCAACGCGGTGGCGGGCTCCGGCGCTCGCCGGGCGGCGCACCCGCAGCGCCAGCCCTCGGCCGGGACGGAGTCGCCGCCACGCGCTGAAAAACCACCACCGTGGCCTCCACGCAGGGATCGTCGAGGTTGACGTGCAGTACCACCTGCCCGCGCCCGGCCCGCGACACGCGCGCGGCATGGGACCGGATCACCCCCTTGCTGTCGAGCAGGAAGGCGCGGGCCGAGGGCTCACCCAGCCAGGCCGGGGCCTCCCCGGCGTAACGGAGGCGGGCCACCCCGGGCCCACCGGGTCGGCACTCCTCGATCACGTGCCGGGACTGCTGCAGGCGCCCGGGCCGCGCCTCCCCGCCCCGGGTCACGGCCACCCGCGCGATCCGGTCACACGCCACGGGCAGCGGCGTGGCGCAGTAGGCGCGCCGGCCGCGAGCCGCGCTGCGCGCCGAGCCGCGGGCATTGCCCCCCCGAGCCACGGGCGCTCCATCGCGCACCGGCCCCACTGCGCGCGGGCGCGCCGGTGGAGGAAACACCGACTCACACCCGTGACCCTCGGCGCGCGAGGCCAGCGCCTGGCCCTCATTGTCGAAGACCGTGACCACCGGCCCCAGGGAACCGGGCCGCCGCACCCGCAGCGCCGTCACCACCAGACACCGGTTCCCAGACCGCGGGCGCCGCAGGGGCAACGCCCGCCAGCCCACGGCGCCGAAGCTCGCCGAGGCGCCCGGATCGGGCGCACCGGCCTTTACCGCCGCCACCCGCGCCTTCACCCCGCGCTGACAAGGTCCCTCGCGCGCCGCGGGCACCGGCAGGATCCGCCGCTCCCCCTTGCGCACCGCCCCGAAGCCCTGCCCCGCGGGCGCCACGCCCGGCAGCCGCACGCGCGCCTGTCGGACGTCACGCTTCGGCGTGAACGCCACGATGTAATGACACCGCCCGTCCCGCGCCTCCGCGCCGATCACCTCCACGCGGGGGACCGAGGCCGCCGAGTTGGCGCCACGCCTTGAGATCCGGGACCGGGCAACGTTGCTGTCGCTAATCTGGGGCGACGTCGCCCCGTTTACCGAACTTTACGTCAGCCT
>CAYFWA010001142.1:0-2111 GCA_964346625.1 uncultured Myxococcales bacterium | reverse complement strand
AGGGGCGGGGGCCCCGCGGGGCGCGCGGCTGCGGCCACAGCGCAAATGGCTCCGGCACCCTCGTGGAAGCCACCACCCGACTGATGGTACAATTGACTCCGATAATCGCCTTGCATCCCCCTCGGAGGAACCCCCTGATGCGACGCTGCCGGGTTGCCCCTCGCTTCTTTGCGCCGCGCGCCGCCGTCGCGGTGGTGCTCTTTGCCGCGCTGCGGCCAGTCGCGCTGTTGCCCGTCGCGCTGTTGCCAGTCGCGCTGTTGCCCGTCGCGCTGTTGCCTGCTGCGCTGCTGCCGGCCTGTGGCAGCGGCACGGTCTACAGCTTTCACGACGCCAGCGCCGCTGACGCGCGCGCTGACGCCAACCCCGGGACCGACGCCAGCGCCGGCTTGGACGCGGCCGCTTCGCTCGATGCCAACCCCGGCGCGGATGCCGCGCTGCAACCCGACGCCAACCCCGGCCTGGACGCGGCCCCCCAACCCGACGCCGATCCCACGGGCGTCGTCCCGCCTCTCGGAGGATCGTCGGGCGGTGCAGGCGGTGCGGCCCTGCCCAACGGCCAGTGGCAGACCGCGTCGGGGGTGAGCTACCTCCTCATCGTCCCCTCCGGCTATCAGCCGTCGGTGCCCAACCGCGCCATGATCGTCTACTCGGGCACCGAGGGCGCCCAGACCATGGCCAACAACCTGCTCGGGGCCGGCCCCTCGCTTGGCCTCGGCGACGTGATCTTCGCCGTGCTCGACGGCGTGACCTACAACGGTGACGGTCAGGCCGGGGCCACCGCCCTCGACGACTTGCGCGCCCGCTACAACATCGACAACGATCGCACCTATCTGCTGTCCGAGTCGGCCGGCACCACGGCGGGCCTCCAGCTCGGCCTGGATCTGCGCCAGTCCTACTTCGCGGCCTACTGGGCCAACGACGTCAACGCCCAGGCCACCCCCACCCAGACCGCCGCCCAGCTCGGCTTCGCGCCCTGGGGCAACGCCGGCCCCGGCGGCGACTTCCCCGACGCCAACGCCATCGTGTCCGGCATGCAGAGCGCCGGCTACCGCCTCCCGGCCGACGCCCCCTACTCCGGCCCGGGCGCCTCCACCCACGGCGACCCCCAGCAGTTCATGGCCGCCCTCCAGTTCTTCAGCGGCAAGAGCCGCCAATAGGCCAGGCTGATCCAGTCAACCGTCATCACCGAGCGGGCGGCCCGCCTCGCGAAACGCACGCGAGAGCAGATCATGAATCCCTGAGCGCTCCGCTTGTCGCTCGAGGTAGGCGACGTCCAGCCGTTGCGCCTGGACCTTGAGCACGCCGAGCACGTCGCGCCACTGTCGGTCCGAGACGCCTTGCCCGAGCCGATACCAAAGCAGCTTCTGCAAAACGATGTCTTCGGCGCTGGCCACGACGAGCGTGGGGGGCGACTCCTGGGGCGAATCTGCCGGGAACTCCACGGTCACGCTCCGGGTCATCTCGGCCTGCGAGAGGTGGTCCTCCTCGAGCACGAAGATGTCGATCTTCAGGATGGTCTCCTGGTCGACCCGGTTGAAGGACCCACGGTTGGCCACCGCGTCGGTCACCGCCTGTGGTGAGACATAGAAATCGTTGCCCAGTGCCGTGAGAAAGGGCTCGACATGCTCCACTCGAAGGTCGGCGACCATGTCGACGTCGTGCGTGGAGCGGGATTCCGTGCAGGGAGCTGGCCAGTGATCCCCCCACCAGCTACGGAATCGCAAGATCCTCGAGAATCCGGGCCCCCTTCAGCGAAACCCTCAGCGCTTCGGCGAGGGGCATCTCAGTATCCCTCGACCTCGGGATCCCAACCGAAGGCGTCGATCATGGTGGATCGGTCGAGATACAGGGAAGCGAGCCGCAACCGTATCTCGCGGCGTGAAACATTTGGTCCCTGTTGCGCCCGGATGCGGGCCTCCGCGAGCTGTCGCGACGCAAGCGAGAGGTCGGCCACGAGATACAGCTTTTGCGCCGGGCTCATTCGCCGGTAGCGTTCGAGCTGCATGGCTTCGATCTCCTGCGGCGTATCCACAGAATGTAGACTCGTGAGGTATTGCTCCCGGCTCATGAAACACTCACACCTGTTGTCTGTCTACGACATCCTCGTCCGC
>CAYFWA010001141.1:0-2112 GCA_964346625.1 uncultured Myxococcales bacterium | reverse complement strand
CCCGTCCCCGTTCACGCAGCCATCAACCGTCGGGCTCGCGGTCGCCGGCGTCCGAGGAAGCGTTTTCACCGTACACGTTCAGGGGGGATGTCCCATCCCCCCCCTGAACGTGTACCGTCTATGACACAATCTGGCGCGACCCCATTATCGGGAACCCGCAGTGGGACCGCGGGGGGCGATGCCCGGGCCCGGGCCGCCGGCCACGGCGAGCACGGTGCCGTCGCGTCGGAGCTGCAGCGCGTGCACCTTGTCGAGGTTCAGCTTGCCCCGACCCTGGCGGTGGTGGCCCACCTGCTGGAGGTCCACCCGGCCCACCTGCTTGCCCCGCGCGAGATCGAAGCAGATGATTCGGGTGTAGTCGATGAAGCCCGACGGCGATGTAGTGTAGTATAGCAGAGTGCGGCGCTCGTCGTAGCGCGAGACGCTCAGGGGGACGAGGCTCGGCACGCGACCCACCACGCGCGCCCGCCGCGGATCGATGATCTGGTCGCCCACGGTGATGATCTCGGGGCGCTTGCCCCGGGGATAGACCCGCAAGCCGTGCCGATCGGGGGGCAGCGTGACCCGCCGGCTCCGGCCCCGGGCCAGATCGTGGATCACGAGGAAGTCTTCGCGCGACTGCGCGCGGATGAGCAGAACCCCCGCCCGCGGCAAGAGCCGAAACAGCGCGTCGCCGCGCGACACGCCGAGGCCGGTGAGCTTCCGCACGCTGGGGCCAAAGGGATCCACCCGGTAGAAGGTGGCCGGCTTGGCGTAGGGTCCGGTGGCCACGTAGAAGACGCGCCGGTTTGGCGACGTCGCGAGGTGCGTGTTGCGTCCCAGGGGCACCGGGAGCTTCACGGGCTTGGGGCGACGCCGGTCGGCGATGAACAGCAGGGCGGGCGCCTGGTTGCTCGGCGACAGGAGCGAGGTCCCTGTCAGCCGCACGGCGGAGCGCTCCCGGTTGAGTAAAAGCTCCTGGCCGGGGCCCCGGATGCCTTTGCCCGCGCCAGACCGCGGCTTGGAGGGTCCAGACAACGAAGGCCGCCGCCGTAGACGCAACCCCGGCCGGTGGCGCAATCCTCGCTTGGCGTCATAGCCATAATAGCGGGGCTTGCCCTGAATCGAACGGACCGCGAAGACGTCCGGCCAGGGCGCCGCGCCGATGGCGGTGCCCACCGGCAGGTCCAGCTCGTGTCGGGCGAGCTGCTGCAGGCTCCGGCCGCGCAACACGTGCAGCGTGAGCCGGGGCGCCGACTCCGGGGTGTCCGCGACCCGGGTGCCGGGCGGCTCGCGCGCCTTCACGGAAGACAGGTACGGATCACAGGGCAACGCCACGGGGGCGGGTTTCAGGTCGGCATACAGCTTGTCGCCGATGATCCGCCGCAGGGCCGAGCCCTGCTTGGCCGCCACCGCCACCAGGCGCTGGGGCTTGCCTCCCGGGGCGGTGAAGGTCGGCTTCTCCGGGGCGCCCAACAGCGTCACCGGGAGCCAGATCACCCCCCGGTTCGTGATGAACCGCGTTGAGCCCCCGTCCTTGTAGTAATGCATGTCCTTGACCGTGAGCGGCTGGAGCTGGCCCGTTCGACCCATGAAGACGCGCCGCGACCCCCGGGCCACCACCGGACGATCCACGTAGACGTAGATGCGTGTCCCGGCGCGGCGCAAAAGCTTCTCGGGACGCCGGTAGGTGGGCAGCGGCACCCGCTTGGCCCGGGCCTTGGCCTGCTGCGAGGCGCGGTGGGTCAGGGCGACGTAGTCCACCTGGCGCGTCCCACAGGTCAGCCGCAGCCGCCCCGGCGCGCTGAGCTCAAGCCGGCGCTTTTCGTGATCGCGGATCCGGGGATCCCGGAAGCTGAGGCTCGCGCGAAAGGTGTGCCCCGCGCGGGATCCCACCGAGGACCCCGTGGGACGGATCTGCTGCCACCGCTTCGCCGTGCCCCAGTAGATCGGGTCCTGCGTTCCGCGCCGCAGGTCCCACTGCAGAAAATGCCCCTGGCCGTCCGTGTAGACGTCGCCCGCGCCAGGGATCCGCGGGACGCCTGGTCCGCCCGCACCGCCCGCACCGCCCGGTCCGCCCGGCCCGCCCGGCCCGCTCGATCCGCCCGTCCCCGCGCCGCTGCCCGATCCCGT
>CAYFWA010001140.1:0-2113 GCA_964346625.1 uncultured Myxococcales bacterium | reverse complement strand
GAGCCGCCCCACCGCCACCGCCACCCCGAGCATCGGCCTGCCCGGAACACCTGCTGATTCCACCTCCCCTGCGCTGGACGCCCAAGCGGATTTCGGTATGCTATCGGCCGGCCGTCCCGCAGGAGCTGAGCCCATGGTAAACGAGATCGTGCTCGCGGCGCTGGCCGCGGCCGAAGACCGCGAGGGAAACCTGCACTGGGCCCGGGAGGTGATCCGCAAGGCGGACCCGCTGAAGCGCCCGGGGCTCAACAGCCAGGTGGGCCGCGCCGTGCAGGAGGCCCGGGATCTCAGCGGCGGCGGGGCCTGGGGGGACGAGGGCCCGCGCCACCTGATGCGCGTGGCCTACCTGCTGACCGCTGGCCAGGAGCTCGGCCAGGAAGAGATCGCCGACCCGTCCGCGATCCGGCAGCGCTTCGAAGCAGAGCGCGACCAGCGCCCCGGCCCGGTCAAGACCCCCTGGACGCTCACCTTCGGGCTGATCTTGCTGGTGGTGCTGGCCGGCGCGGGGGGGGCGCTGGCGTGGTTTTTGAGCCGGGAGCCCCCCCCGCCGTCGCTCGCGGGGGCGCGGCGGGTGCCGCCGCCCCCGTCGGCGGCCTACGCCCGGGGCGGCGCGCCGGCCCGCGAGCATTTGGACCTGCGGGTGCTGTTTCACACCGAGCTCATCGACTACCGGATCACCCTCGGGCGGCTGGCGCGCGCCCGGCGACGGGGCGCCAGCCAGCGGCTCCTGAGACGCTACCAGGCCAAGCTGCGCAAGCAGCGCGACGCCGTGCTGTCGGCCCGCAACCGGCGCCGGCTCGGGGAGCACCCGGCCAAGCGGCTGGCCGATCTGCTCGAGCGGCTCGAGTCGGCCCAGCTCGCCGACACCCGGAGAGCCGACGACGACACGGCCCGCGCCTTCCACCAGGCCGTGGAGATGCTCAACCGGGAGCTCGCCGCCGGCGACTTCGCCTACCACCTCATCGGCGATCTGCTGGTGCGCGGCGGCCAGCGCCTGGTGCTCATCGCCACCTACGAGGTGGAGCGCGTGGTGCGCCAGACGGTGGCCGGCAAACCGGTGACCGTGCTGCACCTGGACCGGCTCGACGAGACCAACTGGAAGCCCAACCGCCTGGGCTCTGCGCGCGCGGCGGGCCTGGCCCCCTTCGTCGAGATGTCCGGCGTCCGCCGCAACCTGGTCACCTTCGTGCTGCCGGAGCTGGTCACCCAGGGGGGGCTGCTGTACGAGGGCAAGCGGCTGTCCAACGCGATGGTGCGCCAGGATCTGCGCGCCGTGCTCGGCGACCGGCTCGACGATCTGGTGGCCCTCGGCGCCCAGCTCGAAAAGCGCCGCCGCATCCTGCGGCGCATCCAGCGCCACTCGGCCACCAAGGTGTCGTTTCTGTTTCCCGACACCATGAAGCGGGACCGGGAGCTGCTGAGCCTGTTTCGCAAGAACTTCAACGCCCCCGCCGCGCTGGTCAACGAGTACGAGACCATCCTCGGGGCCATCGACGTCCCGGCCTATCGCGGGCTGGTGGAGCGGGTGGCGGCGCCCTACGCCAAGACCGTGGAGCACTTCGTGCTGCAGCTCTGGTACGACCACCGCGAGCAGGTGCCCCGGATGCCACCCCGGATCAAGGCCTCCCTCGCCTCGCTGCTCTCCTCGTCGGAGCACAACCAGCGCGTGGCCCGGCGCGCCCGGGATCAGCTCTCGGGGCAGCTCGCCCAGCTCGCGGGCTCGGCCCCGCTCACCCGCACCGTGCTCACCGAGCTTTCGGGCAACGTCTTCGACGCCAGCGCCTGGCAGACCCCGCGCTGCTTCGCCACCATGATCCTGCTGCGGGAGCTGTCCCGAGAGCTCGGCGTGAAACAGGGCGCAACGCTGAACCCGGCGAAAAACCCCGACCGTGAGCTGGCCTCCCACGTCTACGCGGCCCTGGTGAAAAAGCCCCCCGCGTCCATCCGCGCGGCCGCCCGCCGGGCATGGGCTCACCTTTTCGGCCGCAAGCTGCCCGTGATTCAGCGCGCCACCGGGTCCACCGGGGCCACCGAGGCCACCCCCGCCCCTCGGGCCAGTCGGGCCAGCCGGGCCACCCCCGCCCCTCGGGCCAGCCGGGCCAGCCGGGCCACT
>CAYFWA010001139.1:0-2114 GCA_964346625.1 uncultured Myxococcales bacterium | reverse complement strand
GGGGGGCTTTGCGGGCTCGGGGGGCTTTGCGGGCTCGGGGGGCTCGTCGGGCTCGGGGCCTGTGACATCGGCGCTGCGCCGCCGGTGGATCAGAGCGCCGATCCGGTGCGGACCGCACCGGAGGTCGGGGGCACCTGGGCCCGGTTGGAGATTTGCGCTTCCCATCGGTGGGGCGATTCGGACGCTCCCGCCGGTGGGAACGTGGAGCTGCGGGCGTTGTTCGTGGCCCACCGCGGCGTGGACCGGATCACCGCCGAGCGGCAGGTCGGCGTCGCGCGACGCCCGGCGCCGCTTTCCGCGGGGCGTTGTCGGCGTTTCGGGGTCCCGCGCAGCGCACAACGAGGTCGGCCCTCGCTGGCGGGGGACGAGAGCAGCATCGATCTGCTGGACGCGGGCGCGCTGTACTGGGTGCTTCCCGGCCAGTCCCACCTGCTGCGTCCCACGCCCTACCCGGACGTGTTGCCCCACGTGGCGGGGTTGTACTACCGCAAGACCATTGAGCAGCCCGCGGCGGGTCTGTCCACCGGCCGGGTGAGCGTGCTCGGCCTGGGCGGCGCCGAGGTCTCGACCTTCGAGCTCTTGCGTCGGCCCGGTCCCCAGGAGGTGCGTCTGCAGCGCGTGGCGGGGATGTCGCCCGCGGCGGCGCCGCTCACGTTGTCCAGCAGCGAGCCCGTGTCGCTACGCTGGGGTCCTGCCCAGCCGGAGCTGGAGGTGCGGGTCCAGCTCGGCGTGGGCCCCCTGCCGGCTGCGCGTCCGCCCGCGGTGGAGTGCCGCCCCCGGCGGGATGGGGCAATGACCGTGGCCTCGCGTTGGCTCACGCGGCTGCGCGCGGTCGCTGACCAGGGCCCCGCCTGGCTGCGCGTGGCGGTCTTTCGACGGGAGCGGCTCGACCTGCCGGGGCTGGGGCGGACCGTGCTGCGGATTACGCAGTCCGACGCGGTGCCGGTGTATCTGGAGCCGTGAGCCTGGAGCGGTGATCCTGCCGCCCCGGTGCTCACCGCCGCCTCGTATCTCGCTGCCGGCTCATGGCCCACCGTCGATCCGGGGACTGCCACCGCCCCGTTGCCCGCCGTGCTCCCGTATTGCGGCGCTCTCGGCGCTCACTTCTTCTTGCGGGTGAACATCTCGAGGAGAGTGGAGCGGTTTCTGGAGCTGCCCTCCCGTCGCTGGCGCATCTCGATGAGCCGGATCTCCCGCATGGCCTCGATGTAGTTGCGCTTGAGCCGGCTCGCCTTGCGGAAGGCCTCCAGGGCGCTGTCCACGTTCTTGTCCTCGAGGTGCAGCTTGCCCACGAAGTAGTGGCCCCGGGCGCAGCGAGGGCTCTTTTCGAGCCCGTCGTACAGGGCCTCGAGAGTTTTGGCGCGGATCTCTGCGCGCCCTTGCGGTGGCGCCTGCTGGTAGCGTGCCCAGGCGAGCATCACGTGGTGCTCGCCCTCGGCGGGGTTCCCCTCCACGGCGCGCTGGAAGTGCTCCACGGCCTCGGCCATGGACCCCTTGCGGAAGTAGACTTCGCCCTTCTGAAAGTCCACCTCGGCCTCGATGGCGCGGGTGGCCTCCTCCGGGTCGGCGCCAGACTCGGCCTCCTGATAGATCCGCCGCGCGTCCTCGAGCTGCTCGGGGTTCGACAGGGCCTGGTGGGCTTCGGTGATGCGCTTGAACAGGGTATCGGCAGCCTCGTAGAGCTCGCCCAGCCCCAGCGCAGTGAGGCGATCGGGGTGGAGGCGCTTGACGAGCTGCATGTACGCCTTGCGGACGTCCACCGCGGTGGTCTCCAACGTCAAGCCCAGCAGCTCGAAGGGGGACTGACCGTCCATGGCCTCCAGTCGCTGCATGACCTCTTCGAGCAGCTCCTCGGCCTCGGGCTTGATCTGGCCTTGTTTTCGGATGGCCTGGGCGGTGAGCCGCGCCTTGCGGACCGCCAGGGGGGGCAGCCGCACCTTGGCGAACTGGCCGGTGGAGGTGCTGGGCCCCTTGCTGGCGGTGCGCTCGCCCGTGGGCGGCGGCGTGGCGGCGCCTGGGGGAGGTGGTGGGGCGGCGCCGGGCGATGGCGTGACGGCGCTCGGCGGCGGCGTGGCGGCACTCCGTGGGGGCGGGGCGGCACCCGGGGGGGGGGG
>CAYFWA010001138.1:0-2118 GCA_964346625.1 uncultured Myxococcales bacterium | reverse complement strand
TCGGAGACGGCGGTGGTGAAGGCGCTCGAGCCCGAACTCGCCCCGCGCCGCGGCGCGCGTTGGACGGTTTCCCGAGCTCGTTCCTCGCGGACATGTCGGCGACGGTATCACGTCTCCCAATTTTCTGGAGCCGCTTTCCGCTCCCAGGACCACTGCCCGCTACGACTCCGCTGTGCAGAGCACCCTCTGCAGCACCCGCCACAGCTTGGTGAAGCTCGGAGCGCGCCGCGCCGCGGCCAGGTCCATCACGGCTGCCAGGGCGGGCTGGTCCAGGGTTTCCCGATATCCCCTCCGCATCCGCTTCGAAAGCCATCCCTTGGCGTCCCGGATCTCCTCGGGGTTCGCCGGCGCCACCAGCTCCGGGTTCAAATTGCGCTTCGCGGACAGGGACTCCGCGGCCGCGAGGAACCAGGACTCGAACTCCACCTTGGCCAGCACCACGCCCACCGGAACCGCACCAAGCCGCCGCTGCGCCCGGCTCAACAGCTCAGGTGCCAAGGTCGCGGGGCAGTCATCCTCCGCGTCCACCAGCACGAGCACAACGCCCTCGGCCCCGGCATTCGCCGAAGCGAGCGCTACGGCGCGCTCGAGCTCTCCCGCTTTCACGAGCTTGTAGCGCGGTGTTCGAACAGGTCGGATTACCTCCACCGGAATCTCGGGAGCGAGCGCGGCGGCGATACGCCGCACCAGGATCGGCACCGCCCGGACGTCGCCGTGTCCCTCGACGACGCACCCGATCCGTAGCGTCACCGTGTCTCCTCCGGAAACAGGTCGAGCTGCGGGGGATCGCTCTGTTGCGGATCGGGCTGTAGCTGCGCGAGACGCAATAGCTCGCCTGGGGTGTAGAGCTGTTCCCGGAGCATCCTCCGACCGGCCTCGTCAACGGGGCCGACGTAGGACCGCCCCTGTTGGACCCGTACGGCGCGGAGCTGCCGTGTGTCCACGTCCTGGCGGTCGATCAGGTCCGGGCTGTGCGTAGTGACGATGACCTGGCGAGCGCCAGACGACTCCACCAGGGCATCGAACAGAACCCCTGCGGCAGCGGGATGCAGCGCCATCTCCGGTTCCTCGAGCCCCACCAGGGTTGGATGGTTGCTCGCGGGTTCCGGCCGGTGAAACAACGCAACCAACACGGCGAGCGCCCGGAGGGTGCCATCCGACATACTCAGGGCCTTGAACTTCCACGGATGCTTCGCGCCCTCCATCTGCTGGCGAAATTCCAGGGTCTGTAAACCGAGGGCTCGCTTGACGTCCACCGCCTCGAGCCCCGGCACGATCCGCGTCAAGTACTCCTGGATCCGGCCCCGAACATCTCCGTCCTGCGCTGCGCGCTCGAAAATGGCGACCAGATTCCCCCCATCCCGCTCCAGACGTTCCCCTGGATCTGGCTCCTGGGGTCTGCGGACCCTGTCCGGCACCGGATTCAGAAACGCCATGCTCACCAGCGATTCATAGACCGGCCGAAAGACCGGCAGCCCGCTGGCGCTCACCAGGTACAGCCGGTCGAGACTGGCCGGAGGCATCACGGAGTCGAGTGAGGAGCTGACCTCTCCATCCTCGACCTTGAACCAATCCAGCCCACTATGGCACTCCTCGCGTAGGACGACATAACCCCGGTCCTTTTGAGCACCAACCCGAAATGCGTACCGAACCGCGTCTCCCGTCGGCAACCGGAGGTCCATGCCGATCCCGAAGTGGTTCGGGTGTCCTCCCGAGCGACGTCTCACCTCGTTGATCCCCCCCCGATCCCGCATGGCGTGCTCGAGGGACTGTTGCAGGCTCTGGGTCACGAACCGCAGCGCGTCGAGGAAGTTGCTCTTTCCGGAGCCGTTGGAGCCCACCAGAAACGTCAGGGGTTCCAGCGTTACATCGCAACGTGCGATGCTGCGATAGTTCTGAAGCTGGATTCGTCCGACAATGGCCCCGCACATCTAGCACCTCGTTCTACCCGTCGGGGGAATCCGACAGGTAGTTGGTGTTCCCTACCGCGCCGCGCCGCGGCGCCCTGCCCTGCCCCCGGCGCACCGCCCTTCCTGCGGTGCATCGCCCGGTCAGCGATGCACCGCCCGGTCAGCGATGCACCGCCCGGTCAGCGATGCACCGCCCGGTCAGCGATGC
>CAYFWA010001137.1:0-2127 GCA_964346625.1 uncultured Myxococcales bacterium | reverse complement strand
GTCCGTGGCCGAACTTCGACGTGCTCCGGAATGGGGTCGGGGGGGGCCCCGCCGGGTTAGTGGTCCTACTCCTCCGCCCTTGCGCCCCCCCCCCCATCTCCATGCTAGCCTCGCCGCACGAAACTGGGAAACTCCGAACTTTATGCAAACCAACATTCTGAAAATTCAGGAGATACCATGCGACCAACCCATGAGTGGGCGTTCGCGCTCGTGCTCGCGCTCGCGCTCGGCGCGACCGCGGCGCTCTGGGGAGCGGGCTGCTCGGATGACGACGCTGCAGCCTGCGAGCCCGGCGACGAGCGTACGTGTCAGTGCGACGGCGGCGTCGACCCGGGCGTGCAGCAGTGCGCGAGCAACGGCGAGTGGGGTCCGTGCGAGCAGTGCAGCGCCCAGACCTGCGGCGACGGCACCTGCGACCCGGGCGAGGACGCCGCTTCCTGCCCCCAGGACTGCGACGGCCCCGTTTGCGGCGACGGCACCTGCGACCCGGACGAGGACGCCACCTCCTGCCCCCAGGACTGTGAAGGCCCCTATTGCGGCGACGGCACCTGCGACCCGGGCGAGGACGACGTTTCCTGCCCGGCGGACTGCGAGAGCCCTTGCGGCGACGGACACGTCACCGCGGGGGAGGCCTGCGACGCGAGCAACCTCAACGGGCACGACTGCACGACCCTTGGCCAGGGCTTTTCCGGCGGCACCCTGGCCTGCGCCTCCGACTGCACCTTCGACACCAGCGGCTGCGTGTCCACGCCGGGTTGCGGAAACCACGTGAAGGAGGGCACCGAGGCCTGTGACGGTGACGACTTCGGCGGCCAGACCTGCGCGGACCTCGATCCCGCCTTCACCGGGGGCCGGCTGGCCTGCCGACCGGACTGCAGCGCCATCCTCACCCGGGGCTGCCACGCCATCGCCCCCTGCGGGGACGGCACCGCCCAGTGGCCCGAGGAGTGCGACGGCGCGGACCTGCAGGGCCTTTCGAGCTGCACGGACTTCGACCCCGGCTATAGCGGGGGGGCCCTGAGCTGCACCGAGCACTGCACGCTGGACTTCTCGGCCTGCCAGGGAGATCTCTGCGCGGCCGCGGGGATGTACGGCACCGGCTACTGCGACCCCTGCGTCCTGTACGGCGGCACCCCGGATCCCGATTGCCAGAGCTGCACGCAGAGCGACGGCGACTGCGTCTCCTGGATGGCGCCGGGAATGGGCGACGTGCTCACGAGCTGCGAGCAGGTGAGCGGCCAGCAGGATCCGGACTGCGGAACCTGCGGCGACGGGCAGGTGAACCCGGCCACCGAGTGGTGCGACGTCGCGCTGGGCGTCCCGGCGGGGCCGCAGTGCTCGGACTTCGGCTTCACCGGCGGCGAGCTGGGCTGCACGGCTGCCTGCGTGCTGGACGTGTCAGGCTGCACGGACTGATCCTCTTCGAGTCCGGGTCCGTGCTCCTGCAATACCAGGACGCCGGGGACCAGGAAGGCTCCAGCGCCACCACCGGGATCAAGGGACCCGGCGGCCTGGGAGCCGACTACGGCTGCGATACTCCCGGCTTCCTTTCGGATGGCCTGGCCATCTGCTTCGAGCGCCCGGGCTCGAGCGGATGCTAGCGATTGTTGATCTACGTCCTCGTGAAAATGACCATGCTATTGAACATCAAGACAAGCGGTTGCTCTTCGGTTTCCCAAGCCGCCATGCCCCGCACCGCAGTGCTGCTGGCCCTGTTGGCCTCCGTCTGCACCGCCGGCCTCCTGGCGTGCAGCGACGACGGAAGCCACCACGACCCGCCAGACGCGTCCGTCCCCTGCACCACGGGCACGGACCTGGACGGCGACCACTTCGGCCCGGGCTGTCCCATGGGCGAGGACTGCGACGACTCCCTGGCCGGCATCTGGGGCCCCTGCGAAAACGGCTGCCCCACCGGCTGGGCGCGCGTGCCCGAGGGTCCCTTCGTGATGGGCTGCGATCCGGACCAGCAGGACCTGTGCGCTGCCGACTCCTCGCCGGCCCACACGGTGATCCTGAGCGAACCCTATTGCATCCAGCTCACCGAGGTCACGGTGGGGGCCTTCCGGCAGTGCGTGGAGGCGGGGGTGTGCCCCGCGCGACCCGTGACCACCGAAGAGGCCGGAGACG
>CAYFWA010001136.1:0-2129 GCA_964346625.1 uncultured Myxococcales bacterium | reverse complement strand
CGTTGCGCGCAACGCCCACGTTCTAGCTGGCACAAGAATCCCGACGCGATCGATATGGAATCTGTACGAGGCCGGGTATGGTGAGGATGACATCGTGCGAGAGTATCCGAGCCTGACTCCGAAGGATGTTCGTCGGGCTGTGGAGTTCGAACAGGGACGTCGGCAGGCTGAAGCTGGCTAGTGCCGAGACAAATCCCAGCACACATGACACTCATCATGGATGAGTGTGTGCCCCGCTCTGTGGCAAATGTGTTCGAGGCACGAGGCCACGAGATTCATCACGTGAGAGAACTGCTTGCCGAGGGGGCTCCTGATCGGGTCGTGGCGTGGGCCGGTGACAAGCTCGGAGCGATTATCGTCACCTGGGACAAGCATTTCAATGCGCTGATCGAGCGGGTGCCTGCCGGAAGCAAGGCGAAATTCAAACGGTGCGGTCGAATCAGCTTCAAATGCAGCGAGCCGACCGGCGTAGAGCTCGCCGAGAAATGGATGGACAGCATCGAATTCGAGTTCAATCGCTCGCATTCGATGGACGATCGGCGAGTCATCATCACCGTAATGACCTCCGGTTTGAAGATTCACCGTTAGGGCTCGCGATTCGACGCCCCTCGGTCCCCTCATGCCTCTCAGGTGCCTCAGGTCCAGCAGGGCCTGCAGGGCCTGCTGGACCTGCTGGCCCCGCAGGTTCCGCAGGCCCTGCAGGCCCTGTGAGGCGCCAGGGTACTGCTTCATCGCACTGATTGACCAGCCTCCGTACGGAGCCAGGATCCCATGCCCGCGACCGAGATTGTCCGGATTGTCTACGCGCACCACAACTGCTTCGTCGTCCAGGTGGGCGGAGCGACCCTGCTTTTCGACTACCCGGCCCCCGAACACCGCAGCGCCGGCGCGGAGGCGGTGGTGGCGCGCGCCCTGGAGGGGGCCGAGGCCTACGTCTTCGTGTCGCACAGCCACGCGGATCACTGCTCGGCCGACGTCGTCGCGCTGGCTCGCGACCGGGCCGCGTCGGTGCGCTGGGTGCTCTCCTTCGACGTGCCCGAGATGGTGCCGGCCTTCGCGGGGCTGCCCGATACCACCGTGGTCGATCCCGACGAGGGGCGCATGCCCGTGGCAGAGGGGATCACCGTGCAGGGGCTGGATGCCACGGACCTGGGGGTGGCGTTTCTCATCGACACCCCGTGGGCGCGGATCGCCTTCAACGGGGATCTGGCCGAGTGGGCGTGGCAGGCGCTCGACGAGCGGGCCCGCCAGCATGAGATGGACTATTTCACTGCGTGCCTGGAGCGGCTCCGGGGCTTCGGACCCGACGTCGTGCTGGCCAACACGGACCCCCGGCTGCCCAACTGGGGAGGCGCGACCCGGCTGGTGGAGACCCTTCGGCCCCCGGTGTTCGTTCCCATGCACGCCTTTGGCCGCCCGTCGCTGCTGACCCGCTGGCGCGAGAGCCTCGGCGAGCTGCCCGGGACCCAGGTGTTCGCCTACGAGGAGCCGGGGGACGTGCTGGAGGCCCGGATCCCGGCGCGGTCCTCGTCCGAGTCGTGCTCGCCGGCTTCGGTGAGCGCTGGCGAGGCTGGCGAGGTTGGCGAGGTTGGCGAGCCCGCATCGAGGGAGGATTGATCTTCGAGGGCGGGGGCTCCATCGAGGGCGGGGGCCCCATCGAGGGCGGGGGCTCCTTCCTGCTCGGGGGCGCTGGTCTGCGCGTCGAGCAGCGCTTCTTGCCGCAGCAGCCGCAGGCACGCCTCGAAGGTGGCGTCGGGGGGGGCTTCGAAGCGCACCCATTTTCGCGTGGCCGGGTGGGGCAGGCCGAGCTTCGCCGCGTGCAGCAAAAGAGGCGGGAAGCCCGAGGGCCGGGTGCCACCGTACATCCGATCGCCCACCACCGGGTGGCCGATGCTCGACAGGTGCACCCGGATCTGGTGGGTCCGGCCCGTGAGGATGCGCACCGCCAGCAGGGTCGCGCCGGGGAGCCGCTCCACCACGCGATAGCGGGTGAGGGAGCGCTTGCCGCGCTTCGAGTTGGGGCCGGCGACCTTGAACCGCCACACCCGGCTGTGATCCCGCGTGATGGGGCGGTCGATCTCGCCGGACTCCCCCCGGACATCCCCCTGCACGACGGCGAGGTACTCCTT
>CAYFWA010001135.1:0-2129 GCA_964346625.1 uncultured Myxococcales bacterium | reverse complement strand
GCCGTCCGCGCGGAGTTCGACGGCGGTGGGACGGGTGGGGTGGTCGATTTCCAGCCGGATGTCGTGGAGGGCGGGGATCTCGCTGTGGTAGCGTTCGCCTTCGCCCGCGGTGGCGATGAGGTGGACGATTAAACCGGACTCCGCCCGGCGCAGACTCAGCCGGAGATTCGGGTGGCCGGCGCAGCGGATTCCGGTGCGCCCGCCCGCCGCGCAGCGGAGGGCGTTGGCGAGGAGGGCGCGGTTGTCGGGGTGTCCGGTGCGGGCGGCGCAGCGCCCGGCGTCGAAGGCGAGGGCGAGGACCGCCCCGGCACGCTCCGCCGCCGGAAGGGCGGCCGCGAGCGGCTCCGCCGGATCCGGCTCTTCGGTGTAGGCGACGCCTTCGGGAAAGAGCCGCAGCGGGTGGGCGCGGGTGAGGAGAACCTCGGCGGCCGCGGGCAGATCGGCGGCCCGATACCAATGCCCGGCGGCGGCGAGCCAGGGTCGCCCGAGACCGGCGAGCAGGGGGTGCTCGGTCTCCGGCACGCGGACGTAGGCCTGGCAGGGCCCCGGCATGTCGTGCCGGGTGAAGGGTTGCGGCTCGGGGTCGAAGCGGAATCCGAAGGCGCGGGCGAGGGGGCCGGTCACGGTGGCACCGATCAGTGCGAGCCCGGCTCCGGCCCGTTGCAGGCGTTCCAGCTGCTCCACGCCCGCGGGGGAGATTTCGGGTGCCGCCGGGATGGCGAGCGCGTGGTAGCGATCGGTTTCGACCGCGGCCAGTTTCTCCGAGTCGAGGAGGTCGTAGGGCAGGTGCAACCGGTCGAGCGCGTCCTGCAGGGCGTGCATCTCGCGCAGGTAGTGGCGGTGGAGGTCGCCTTTGTGGCGGGCCGCGCAGGCCGAGGCGTGGTCGTAAACGAGCGCCAGACGGGCGGCGGAGCCTTCCGCCTCGAAGCAGTCCCGGTGGTCGGCCAGAAAGTTGAAAAGCTTGCCAATGGCCGGAAAGCCGCGCGCGTCCTCGTGTTGATCCGGGGTGCCGACGGTCATGTTGACCATGGGGGAGCCCCCGTTGGCGGCGACCTGGGCCAGGTAGGCGAACTGCTCGGCGGGGGGCACGGCCACGCGCCGCCACGGCCAGGCGAGGAAGTAGGAGGCGACGACCAGGGGAGGGTGCCGGGTGAGCCCGGCGACGTAGCGGGTGGTTTCGATGGGCGTGGAAAAGCGCTCCCAGCCGCCCTCGCTGTCGTCGTCTTGAATGAGGTAGGTGCGCGTCTGGATTTCGACCTGGGTGAGGGACTGGGCGGCTGCGAGATCCGCGAAGTGCTGGCCCTGGCCGAGGTTCCAGATCGAATTTCCGATGGTGGGCACGCCGCCCTCGGAGCGGGCGATGCGGGTAAGCCGCTCGACCAGTCCGGCCATGACCGATTCGCGCCATTGGCGGTATTCGGGATCGGCGGTGGCGGCGGGGAGTTCGCGGCCGGACCATTCCCGCCAGCGGCGCACGGCCTCCGGGTTGTGGTCCACGCCCCCCCCGAATCCGTAACTCGCGCCGCCCCATTTGATGGCTTTGAAGAGGTCGCCATAGCGTTCCCTCAGTTCGCGCACCAGCTCGCTCGCGTTCCCGTGGCGGTAGGCGCCGCAGGGGGAGGAGACGGCGTAGTCGCGGGACTTGAGGCGGATCGATCCGTCGGCCTCCCACATGGCCCATTCGGGATGCCGCCGGGCGATGTCGAGCCGCAGGTCGCCGAGATCGATGACGGGGATGGCCACGATGCCCGCGCGGTCGGCGGCGGTGAGGATCTCGCCCAGGATGTCGCGCCCGGGCGGCAGGTGCTCGCTGGGGGGCTGCCACGGGAGGGCCGAGGGATAGGCGGTGGTGTAGCCTCCGGCGAAAAAGGTGAAGAGGGAAACCCGCCACTCCTGCAGCTGTTCGATCAGCCGGTCCGCATCGATCCGCGGATAGTTGATCGGGTAGAGGGTGAAGTGCAGCGCGCGGTGGCGCCGGGAGATCCAGGCGGGATTTTCTGGCATTGGATTTGTCATTGGGAGTCGGCCAGGCAGGTTTTCAAGGCATCGCAGAGCCGGTCCACCGCCTCGGTGCGGGCGTTCGTTCCCATCAGGCCGACCCGCCAGATTTTGCCGGCCATCGGGCCGAG
>CAYFWA010001134.1:0-2131 GCA_964346625.1 uncultured Myxococcales bacterium | reverse complement strand
ACTAAGGGCTGGGGGCGGAGTTGGGCCGGTGCGCGGGGAGCAGGGATCAAGGCTGGGCTTGGCCCGCGAGGGCCTGCCGCAGCGTTTCGTAGTCCTGGGAGAGGTAGAACTGGTAGAGCACCGGGTAGCACTGTCGGTGCCCGCGATCGGTGCCCGGGATCAGATCGTCCTGGTCCAGGATGGACAGCGCGGCCTCGAGGTCCCCGCTGAGCAGCAGCCCGCAGCGAAAGGACGTCTCGGCCGAGGCCACCTGCCAGCGCTCCCAGCGCGCCTCGGCGGCCGCGTCCCTCGGATCCGGGGCGGACTCGAGGGCGGCGCGCAGCAGCCGCCGGGCGGCGCTGGCCCGCTCGGCCTGGCCGAAGTGCTCGCGCAGCCGCTGCAGGGCCTGCTCGCGCGGTAGCCCCGCCACCTGCTCCGGGAGCTCGGCCAGGGTCCCCGGGTCGAGCACATGGGCCGTGGCCAGGTGCAGGGCGCGCAGATCCTCGGTGCCGTCCACGCAGGTGCACACCAGGTACTCGGCGCGCATGAAGGTCAGCTTGCGGCCCAGCATGAAGCGCATCCGGGCCTCGTCCTCGAACGTCAGGGCCTGGGCCCCCACCGCCAGCGCGGCCTGGTAGCGGCCCGCCACCGCGAGGTTGATGTGCACCAGGCGGGCGTCGCGATCCGGCGTCACGAACAACACCGGTGGGTCGACCCCCACGGCCCGGGCGACGTCCGGCGCCAGCTCCGCGATGCGGGGCGGCGAGGTGAGGCTCTCCACCCGCTCCTCGCGGGTGAGCCCGTAGCGCTCGGCGGGGTAGGCGTGCCAGGTCACCACCTCGGGGCCGAGCAGCGCCATCAACCCCGTGAGGCTCGGCTCCAGCTCGGGGGACACGAGCTCGGCATACCAGCGCTCGTCCTCGAGGCGGTGGTACCCCGGCGGCTCGGTGGCGGGCCGGGTGGCCGCCTGCCGCACCGCCGGCTCCGGCTCGGGCAGCGCGCTCGCGGCAGGGTTGGCATCCGCCTCCGCGTCGGCGCCGGCCCCCGCGGGCCCGTTGCCACTCGAACGCGCCAACCGGACAAGGACCTGGGCCAGCCGGCGGGCGCGCTCCGCGGTGGTCTTCGCCCTCGCCTCCGCCTCCCCCTCGGACGCCTCGGCGCCCGTCGTCGCGCCCGTCGTCGCGCCCGTCGTCGCGCCCGTCGTCGCGCCCGACGCCTCCGGCGCGTCTTCACAGCGGTGAAACTCCTGTTGGAGCTTCTCCGCCTCGAGCTCCGGGATCTCGCCGCAGGCCGGCGCGACGGCGGTCTCCTCTGCCGGCCGCTCGGCCAGCAGCAGCGCCCGGGAAAGCGGCGGCTCTCCCACCGCGAGCACCCGCAGGGCCTGGGGCGCCCGCCGCGCGGGGAGCACCAGCATCCAGGTCACGGCGCCGACGATCACGGCCACGATGCCCGTGGCCACGACCGTGATGATCAGTGCGTCACTCATTTGGGCAGATGCAGGTACAGGGTACGGTACGGGGTACGGTTCATGGCTTGCTCGTGTGCCCGCCTTGGCCCCCCCTGTCTGTGGCTCCCGTAGAACCGACCCCCACGACTACCGGTGCGGCGGGACCTTACCACGATCTTCGCCGGGGGCCAACGCCTCCAGTCGCTTGCGCAGGGGCGCGAGCTTTTGCGCGGGGGCGATCCACTGCAGATGGAGGCGGGCGCCTTCGTGGTGCACCGCCAGGCGGGAAAGCAGCGCCGGCGCGCCCAGGGCCCGGGCCCGCGGCGAGCGGCCCACCGCCTGGACCCGCGCGCGCAACGCGGCGATGAGCGTGCGGGCCGCCGGCGCGCCCGGAAAGTCCAAAAACCCCCGCACGGTGACCCAGCGTCCCAGGCTCAGCCGCAGCCCGGCGCGCCGCGGCGGCGCCGCCAACCCGAGCCGCTCGGTGAGGCGCTTTTGCACGGTCGAGGGAAACGTGGCCACGGCGGCGAGCACCGGGGCGCGGCCGGCCCGCGGCCCGGCCACCTTCGCCCACAGCGCCATGAGCCGGCGGTCCTCGCGGACGCTGGCGTTGCCCGGCACCGCCCGCAGCAGATCCACGGCCTGCCGCACCAGCGGCTGCGGGCCGGCGATCACGGTCCGCGCCGAGATCACGGCGGTGCTCAC
>CAYFWA010001133.1:639-2132 GCA_964346625.1 uncultured Myxococcales bacterium | reverse complement strand
GAATTGCGCCTCGGCGCCCTCGGTGCGTCGAACTTATTCTTGCGCGAGCCCTTACTTCCTTTTCGCGTATTCCTTCTCGATCCGCTTGACCGACGCGAGGAACTTGTCCCACTCGCCGTCCTTGATGGGGTAGCAGTGCTCGTCGGCCGGGAACGTGCCGGCGCGCACGTCCTCGGCGTACTGCCGGATGGCGTCCGTGGTCACCTCGGCCACGTTGGCGTACTTCTTGACGAACTTCGGCGTGAAGGCCTGGAACTCCCCGATCAGGTCGCTCACGATGAGTAGCTGGCCGTCGCAGTCGGGGCCCGCCCCGATGGACAGCACGGGGATGTCCAGCAGCTCGGTGATGTACTGGGCCACCGGCGGAGTCACCGCCTCGAGCAAAAGGAGCTGGATGCCCGCTTCGGCCAGGGCCACCGCGTCCTCCACCATGGCTCTGCCCGACTCGGCGGTGCGCCCCTGGGCCTTGTAGCCGCCGAACTGTCCGGTGGACTGAGGTGTGAGACCGATGTGGCCGCAGACCACCATGCCGGCGTCCAGGATCGCCCGGACCTGGGGCACCACGCGCGCCCCGCCTTCGAGCTTGATGGCGTCGCAGGCGGCCTCCTTGAGAAAGCGCCCGGCGTTTTCCACCGCGTCCTCGGGGGACTTCTGGTAGCTCATGAAGGGCATGTCGCCGATCACGAAGGTATTGGGCGCGCCGCGGCGCACCGCCTCGCAGTGCCAGATGCACTGGTCCATGGTCACCGGCACCGTGGACTCGTAGCCGTAGATGCACATCCCGAGGGAGTCGCCCACCAGGATCATGTCCACCCCGGCCTCCTCGGCGAAGCATGCCGTGGGGTGATCGTAGGAGGTGATCCACACCACCTTCTCCCCCTTGCGCTTCATCTTCTGAAAATCGACGATGCTCTTTTTCTTCTTCGACGGGTTCGACATGGTTTCACTCTCTCTTTTCGTCCTCTTGCCCGGCGCCGCCGGCACTCCCCGATCGGGGGCGCCGTCATCCCCGGCCACGGAGCAAAAGGACCGATCGCATCCGCATTAAATTCAGTTGAGCGCCATTGAAGTCCAAATATTCTTCGCAGTCAAGAGCAGAATTCCGAACAATTACATGATAAACCTGCACAAATACCGAACGTCCTGCCGCGCTTGAAGAGGGATCCTGGTTTGGGCGGAGGGAGCGCAATGCACTAGGGGACGGAGGGAGCGCAATGCACTAGGGGACGGAGTGCGATATTTCGATTTCGCGTCCCATCGATGGCTCGAGGCCACTTGCCATTTCGTTACCGTGGGGCTCGGCGCGGCGGCGCCCCGGTGGACGCGCGCGAAATCGAAATACCGAGCTCCGTCCCCACGTTCATCTCCCAGCTCGTTCCAGACCCCTCCTCGGGTCACTCACGCTTGTGTGGCCTCGGCGTATCGTCCCCACGTTCAGCTCCTCGGGTCACTCACGCTTGTGTGGCCTCGGCGTATCGTCCCCACGTTCAGCT
>CAYFWA010001133.1:0-539 GCA_964346625.1 uncultured Myxococcales bacterium | reverse complement strand
CCTCGGGTCACTCATGCTTGTGTGGCCTCGGCGAATCCGGTAGCGTCGATTGATCGCATTGTTCGTATTGTTCGTATTGTTCGCGACGAGCAAGCCGGAGCCGAGCCCCCGATGAACAATCCCTACACACCCGGCGATGGCGCGCCTGCGCCGGGGGCCCCGACCGGTGGTGAGCCGAGCCCCGCCGACCCAGTGGGCTCGGCCAATGGCTCGCAGGATCGAGCCCCGGCGGGCGCCCATCCCGCGGGCGGCTCTCCCCGGGGCGCTCCGGCCCAGGGCGCCTACCCTCCCAATGAGCATCCCCCCGGCGCCTACCCGCCGGGGGCCGCCTACCCGCCGGGGGCCGCCTACCCGCCGGGGGCCGCCTACCCGCCAGGGGCCGCCTACCCGCCGGGGGCCGCCTACCCGCCGGGGGCCTACCCGCCGGGGGCCTACCCGCCAGGGGCCTACCCGCCAGGGGCCTACCCGCCGGGCTACGGCGCGTCGGGCTACGGCGCGCCGGGCTACGGCGCGCCGGGCTACGACGCGCCGCGGCCCCC
>CAYFWA010001132.1:0-2136 GCA_964346625.1 uncultured Myxococcales bacterium | reverse complement strand
CCGACGAGGCGCCAGTGCTCGCCTGGATAGCCCATCTAACCCGGTTCTGGCGCCCACGCCGGCGCCCGCAGCAGCGCATGGCGGCAGGGCGCAGCGCTGGCGCGCGATGGCGGCAGGGCGCAGCGCTGGCGCGCGATGGCGGGAGGGGCTTGGGGGGGGCTTTGGAATTAGGGAGTGTTCGTCAGGCAGGCGGTGTTGGCCACACCGAGGCTCTCGTCCATCAGACACCAGTCGGCCGCCAGGTCCATGTCCACCAGGCTGCCGCGGCCCAGGGTGGTGCCGTCGGGGCCGGGGATGAGTGGCAGGCGGCCGGCGCTGTCGTCCCAGGTGTCCGGGGGCGGGGGCAGCACGTCGAGGGCGTCGCCCCAGCGCACGAAGTCGATGGAGGCCCACAGCAGGGGCTCGCGCAGGCTGCAGGCGCCCGACAGGGATTCGGACCAGTTGATGTTACGGACGTGGATGAGCCCCTCGCCGGGCTCGGCGTAGGCGCCCTGCCAGCCGGCGTCGTCGAGGATGGTGACGTAGTCCCCGGGCTGCAGCTCGTAGGCGGGAAGCACGGGGTCGCCGAAATCGCCTCCCTGGGTGGAGTTGGACCACCACAGCAGCCGCCAGTCCTCGAGCTCCACCGGGAAGATGCCCGCGTTGTACAGCTCCACTGCGTCGGGTCGATCCGCCGAGCCCGAGCCGGTGACGCCCACGTCGATCTCGGTGATCAGCACGGTGTGCACCGGCACCAGCGGCTCCAGGCAGGGCGCGTTGGCGGTGGCGTCGGTGGGCTCCTGCAGACACCAGTCCCCGGCCAGGTCGTTGTCGACCCCGTCGATGCGGCGGCCCCAGGTGGTCTCCCCGGGGATGTTCACCCCGAGCGGCGCCGGGTCGTCGGTCCAGGATACCCCCGGTGGATCGAACGCGTCGCCGCCCCAGCGCACGAAGTCCAGCGCGCCGACGGCGTCCAGCAACGCCACCGCGCCCGGGATGCCGTAATCCCACGAGATGTTGGACTGGAGATTGATGACTCCCGGCTCCACCACCACGGGCTCTCCGGGGTCCCGCGTGAGCTCGTCGTGAACCACCACGAACTCCCCCGGGCCCAGCTCGTACGCGGGCAGGATCGCAGTGGCGTCCACCGGATTCCCGCGATAGTCGAGCCCCCACCAGCGTAGCGCCATCCCGTCGAGCTCCACCGGCGCGGAGGTGGGGTTGTGCAGCTCCAGCCAGTCCGGGTTGTCGAGGTAGAACTCGTTGATCACCACGTAGCCCGCGGCCGACAGGCACATGGAGGTGTCCAGCTCGCAGTCTGCGCAGCTCAGCGGACCGCCGAGAAAGCCCTCGCTCTCGCAGGTGGCCCCGCCGAGCAGCGTGCCATCGCAGGCCTCCCCCGCGTCGAGCTGACCGTTGCCACAAAGCGTGCCGGTGCAGCCGCTTTCGTCCAGCTCGCAGTAGGCGTCACAAGACAGGCTCCCGCCGTCATAGCCCAGCCCCTCGCAGGTGGCCCCGCCGAGCGCCTCGCCGTCGCACGCCTCCCCATCGTCTATCTCACCGTTCCCACAGGGGTTTTCACCTTCGCAATCCGACTCGTCGAAGGTACAGTCGCTTTGGCAGGCCAGCTCCCCGGTCAGGTACCCCCGGGTGAAGCACGACTCCCCCCCGAGCTGGGTCCCGTCACAGGCCTCTTCCCCTTCCACGATCCCGTTGCCGCACTCGCCGACCTGGTTGTTGTTTCCCACCCCGCTGCCCCCACCGCAGGCGACGAGGACGAGCGACGCGCAGGCGCTCATCAGCGGTGCGCGCCTCGAGCGCAAAAACCTCAACGGAACAAGTCTTTTCATGGGTACACCTCTATGGATCGAGCACGTCATTCCGGGTCGGCGGCATTATAACACATTCATCACGAATCGGCTTGGCGCGGCCCCGAGCATGCGGCTATGGTGGACCGCGGTCGCCGCGGCCATTTCACGCGCGAGCTCAGTTGCCATGTCATCTCACCGCGATTCGAATCTCACTTCGCCCGGACCCCACCCGCGGAGGCCGGCTCGACCAGCCCAAGGCTCGCGAATCCGCCCCAGCGGCGGCGAGTCAATCCTGCCGCGTGGCCAGAGGTTCCCCCTGCTCCCCTTGCTCCCCCTGCTCCCCCTG
>CAYFWA010001131.1:0-2138 GCA_964346625.1 uncultured Myxococcales bacterium | reverse complement strand
CTTAGGCCCCGATCACGAATGATCTGATCGTTCAGGCCGCCGATCCATCCCGGCTGGCTGCGTGAGCTCGCTTCGCTCGCGGGTCTGGACTGGACACCTTATTCGTGACCGGGGCTTTACCAGCACAGATTTGCGACCGGTGAATTGTGCGACCAGTGAATCGCTAACATTTCAGTATATGCAACATTATCCACAGAGCAATAACCCACTATCGCCAGAGCGAAGGCCACTCGAGCTACCGGAATGACACCCCAAAGGGCACACCGTCCTGGCCCATAGGGTTGCCCCACCAAGCGATTTGTAGAGATCGCCCGGTTCATCGTATGGTGCGGCCGGATCCAGACCCCGACGCGCACCGCAATCTGCGCGTCACGCGGGAGCGAGCGATGGCCTTCGAAGATGCCGACTACCTGTCCTGGTACGTGCCCCGGGTTCGCGGGGCGCACGACGCGATCAACCTGCACTCCAGCGGGGTCCCCCCCCTGGACTTCGACGGGCTGACCCCAACCGGGGGCAACGCCTGGGCGCTGGCGCCCGCCTTCGAGGAGGCCCTGGCAAGCTGGCTGGGGCATCCCTGCGCGGAGCTGGTCTACGTCCCCGGCGCCACCGGGGGCACCCTGCTGGCGCTGCTCACCTTCGCTCGACCGGGCGCGGGCTTCCTGGTGGAGGAGCCCATCTACGAGCCCATGCGTCGCCAGGCCGAGCGGCTGGGGCCGGTGGCCCGCCTGCCTCGCTCGGCGGCCAACCGCTGGGAGCTGGACCTGGAGACCGCTGCCCGCCAGATCACCGACGAGACGGCCGCCGTGCTGATCACCGAGCCCCACAACCCCAGCGGCGTGTTCGCGCCGCGGGAGCAGGTGCTGGCCCTGGCGGAGCTCGCGGCGCGGCGAGGCGCCATCCTTCTGATCAACGAGGTCTACCGCGGCTGGAGCGACCGACCGAGCTACCACGGTACCGCGGAAAACGTAGTGGTGGTGAGCAGCCTCTCCAAGCTGTTCGGGGCCTACGCGGCTCGCCTGGGCTGGCTGTCCGGCTCGCCGGATCGGGTGCAGCGACTGCGCACCGGGCTGCTCAACTACAGCATGCCCGCGGCGCCGAGCGCGGGGCTGGGCCTGGCCATGCTCGAGCGTGCCGACGATCTCGTCGCCGAGGCCCGCCGCCGCGCCGCCCTGGTGGAGCCGGTGGACGCCTGGGTGCGAGAAACCCCGGGGGTGAGCTGGTGGCGACCCGATGGCGCAGGCTACGGCTGCGTGGCCCTGCCCGAGGGCATCGACGACCACGCCTTCGTGGAGCGTCTGCAGACCGAGCGGGGCGTGCTGGTGATCCCGGGCAGCCTGTGGGAGGTGCCGGGCAGCCTCCGGTTGAGCTGGCTTCAGACCGACCGGCCAGACCTTGAGCGGGGGCTGGAGCAGCTCGCCAGCGCGCTGGCCGAAGAGCAGCGGGGGTGAGCCCATGGGGCGGGATCTGATCTTCGCACTGCAGGCAGTGCAGCTCGGCCTGACCGACGGGGACACCGTCCAGGCCGCCTCGCGCGCGTGGGAGCGAGGGGACGCCCCAAGCCTGCGCGTGGCGCTGGTGGAACGCGCGGGGCTCTCCGAATCGGATGTCACCTACCTGGAGCTGTCGGTGGAGCGCGTGCTGTCCCGACACGACGGTGAGGTCGCCCGCACGCTGGGGGCGCTGGGGTTCGCGAGGCTGTCGGAGTCCCTCGGCCTGACGGGGCCTCCCGCCGCCACCACCGCCACCGACGCCGAGCCCGACGGTTCAGGACCGGCGGCCACGCCAGCAAAAGCCGCTCAAAAAGACGGAGCCGAAGACGCGGACCCCATCGCGGATCCCGCGGACGACCCGGCGAGGGCGCCCGCGACTGCCTCCGATGAGCCGAGCCCACCCGGGGGCAGGCTACTGCTCCGCGTGACGCCCGAGGCGCCGGGACGCTATCAGGCCCGGGAAGACGAGGGACACGGACAGGGGCGGGAGATCGGCCGGGGCCGGCTTGGGCGCGTGCTCGCGACCTTCGACCGCCACCTCGGCCGCGAGGTGGCGGTCCGCGAGCTGCTCGACCCACCGGACAGCGGAACCGGTTCCGGTTCCGGTTCCGGTTCCGGTTCCGGTTCCGGGTCCGGTTCCGGTTCCGG
>CAYFWA010001130.1:605-2141 GCA_964346625.1 uncultured Myxococcales bacterium | reverse complement strand
CGGCTCATCGGTTGAATATCCCGCAATATTCGCCCTCTTCGCGCCTTGCCAGCCGAACGCCTCGGCGCCCTGAACAGGACACCTTATTCGTGATTCGTGAGCGAGGCCTCAGTGGGCCGCGCCGCCCGGATCGTGCACGTGCCCGTGGGCCAGCTCTTCGGCGCTGGCATCGCGGATATCGGACACCTCCACCTCGAAATGAAGGTCTACCCCGGCCAGGGGGTGGTTTCCGTCGAGGGTGACGTTCTCGTCGTCGGCGGTGACGACCTTGAGGATCACCGCGGATCCGTCGGGGCTCTCGGCCCGCACCAGGGTGCCGGGCTCCACCTCGAACTGGAAGCTGTCGCGGGGCAGCTCGATCACGCGCTCTGGGTCGCGCTCGCCGTAGCCGTCCTTGGCCGCCACGTCCACCGACACCTGCTCGCCAACCGCCTTGCCGGTCAGGGCGCTCTCGAGCCCGGGGATGATGTTGTCGTGCCCGTGCAGATACTGCAAAGGCTCCTTGTCGGAGCTGGAGTCGAGCACCTCTCCCTCGGGGTCGGAGAGGGTGTAATGAAACGAGACGACCTGGTCGTCCGCCACCGTGGCCGAATTGCTCATGGTTGTGCTTCCCTGTCTGCGCCGTCGACGCGTCGCTTCCACCAACGCCATCATCCGACGCAAGCATCTGAGACGGGTTTTTCCTGAAAGGGGGACGCCACCATACCCGCCGACAATGGGACCCGCTCGTCAGGGGGGACCCTGTCAGAAGATGAGCCTCGTCGCAAGGACGGCCGGGTACCGCGCCATTTGCGCCGTGGCAACACAGCGCGGCGTTGCTTCAGTCGCTGCGTGCCATGCCGCCGGGAGCGTCGAGCTCCAGGGCCCGGGCCCGATCCCGCAGACGGGTGGACAGCTCGGTGAGAGGCACGCGACGGGCCAGGGCTCGAGCCCGATCCAACAAATCCGGGTCGCCGCGCCCGTCTTTGTCGTAACCCAGCAGCAAAAGCGACAGGGCCCGGCGCCGCAGCCGGGAGGCCTGGGCCGGATCGTCCGCCTCTCCTCGCTCCTGCCGCACGTCGGCCTCGGCCTCCAGCAGCGCGGCGTAGATCTTGATCCGCGGCCACTTGCCCAGGATCCGGGCCACGCTGGGCGGGTCCAGGGTGGCCAGGAAGTGGGCCTGGTGCCCCAGCAGGTCGTCCACCGTGTCCCCCACCGTGTCCAGGGCGTCCTCGTAGCGCTGATCCTGCCGCTGTCGCGTGAGGGTGGCGATGGCCCGGTTGAGCTGCTCCACCATGCGGAGGATGTAGTCGCGGCTGTAGTGCATGGGCTGGAAGGTAGCACGGGCCGAGCCTCCGCCAAGTCCCTTCCGCCGAGCCTCCTTCCGCCGAGCCTCCTTCCGCCGAGTCTCCTTCCGCCGAGCCCCCTTCCGCCGAGCCCCCTTCCGCCGAGCCTCCTTCCGCCGAGCCTCCTTCCGCCGAGCCCCCTTCCGCCGAGCCCCCTTCCGCCGAGCCTTCTTCCCCCTTGGCTCCGCTCGACTACCGGCGTAGGATCGGG
>CAYFWA010001130.1:0-505 GCA_964346625.1 uncultured Myxococcales bacterium | reverse complement strand
CGAGCACGGTGGCGCGAGCACGGTGGCGCGAGCACGGTGGCGCGAGCACGGTGGCGCGAGCACGGTGGCACGAGCACGGTGGCACGAGCACGGTGGCACGAGCACGGTGGCGCGAGCACGGTGGCGCGAGCACGGTGGCGCAAGCACGGTGGCGCGAGCACGGTGGCGCAAGCACGGTGGCGCAAAGGAATGGATACCCGAAAAGACGCGAGGAGCGGCAATATGACCGAGCCGGAGTTCGACGCAGAGGAGATCTACGCATGGGTAGAGGGGCAGACGCGGCTCGGGGCGCGGCGTCCTGGCACCGAGGCGGGGCACGCCAGCGAGCGGTATCTCGAGGCCCAGCTCCGCGAGCTGGGCCTCGAGTCGGTGCGGTCCGAGCCCATCCCCATCGTCCGCTGGGAGGCCGAGACCGCCCGGCTGGAGGTGCGCGAGGCCGCCGGGGAGTACGCCGAGCTGGAGGCGTTCCCCATCCCCTACGTGGTGTTCTCCCCGCCCCGGGGCG
>CAYFWA010001129.1:0-2144 GCA_964346625.1 uncultured Myxococcales bacterium | reverse complement strand
TGGTTGGCACGCGCGATTGGGCGCCTCGGGGACGTGGGTGTACCTGACGAATTGAAGTGAAACGGTCTACGTTGGAACGGGAGCCCCGGCGCGGCAGGCTCGTGGCGCCGGGCCATCAGCGCGGAGCCGCGGTGAGCAATGCCGTCTGGGATGCGCGAAGCGCCGATTGGGGGAGGGCCCCCGCGCGATTCACTCGCGCGGGGAGGGGGGCTGGGACAGCCCCCCAGAAAAAACAGCGCGCACTGGTTGTTTGGTTGGACGTCACCGAAGCTGCCGTCTGGTTGGCACGCGCGATTGGGCGCCTCGGGGACGTGGGTGTACCTGACGAATTGAGGACCCTCACCGACGATTGGCCCGGAGCAGATAGCGGGCCAGGGCGGAGACCATGCGGTCCTGGATGCGGCGCATCGAGGCGGTGGAGGTGCGCACGCGGTTGGCCAGGATGGCGAACACCAGCGGCGGCTTTCCCGCCGGGGCGTCCACGTAGCCGGCCAGGCAGCTCACGTGCTTGAGGGTGCCGGTCTTGGCGTGCACCCGTCCGCGGGTGGGCGTGCCGTTGAGCCGCCCGGCCAGCGTGCCGCTGGTGCCGGCCACCGGCAGGGAGCGGCGCACGGCGCGGTAGAGCCAGGGGAGGGTGTGGAGCCGCTCCAGCAGCCGCACGAGCTGCCGCGGGGCGAAGCGGGTGTGGCCGAACAGCCCCGAGCCGTTGGTCATGCGGTAGCGGCTCGGGGGCACCCCGGCGCGGCGCAGCAGGCCCCGGGCCGCGCGCAGGCCCTTGGTGGTGGTGCCGGGGGTGCCGTAGCGTTTGGCCCCCAGCAGCTTGACGAGCTGCTCGGCGATGAAGTTGCTGCTGTGCAGGTTCATCTGCTTGACGATGTCGCCGAGGGGCGCGGAGCGGTGCCGGATGAGCTCGGGCGCCTTGCGGTGGTGGCCGCGGCGGACCCGGCCCACCTGGACGCCGCGCCGGGTCAGGGCGCGCTTGAGGGTCTCTCCGACGTAAAAGGACGGATCCATGACCCGGGCCTGGCGCACCACGGCTCCGTGGCCCCGGGCCACCGTGCCCGACAGCCGCACCTGCAACCGCGGTCCGTGCGCCGTGCGCTTGCGCGTGGCCTTGAGCCAGAGCCGGGTGCGGGCGCCGGCGCGGACCTGGTGGCGCAGCGCGATGTGATCCGAGTCCGGGACCGCCGTCACCCGCGCGCGTCGGTTCCCCGGCCTGGCGACGACGCGCACCGCCACGGTGTTGTGGTCTAGCGAAAGCGCCCCGGTGGGCGTGGTGTAGCGGGAAGAGCTCGGCCGTCCAAAGCCGGGAGGGAAGCGCCGGTGACTGAAGTAGTGGTCGTCCACCACGATCCCCTTGGGGATGTGGCGGATGCCGCGGGCGTGGAGCTTCGCCGCCAGGCGGTCCAGATCGGCGTGGCCCAGGGTGGGATCCCCTTGCCCCCACAGATAAAGCGGCGTGACCAGGGCGTGGCCGCGCTGCCGACCGCGGACCACGGTGTCGAAGCGAAACCGCGGCGTGAGGCTGCGCAGCGTGGCTGAGGCGGTCACCAGCTTGGTGCACGAGGCCGGGTGCATTCGGCGCGCTGCGGCGCGGGAAAAAAGGACCTCGCCGCCGAGGCGCTTGACGTACAGCCCCACGATCCCGGCGTGCCGTCGGGCCTGGGAATACAGGGTCCGCAGGCGCTGCTGGATGTGGCGACGCTGTGACGATCCGGGCGAGGCCTCGGCGCGTGCGCCCGAGGGCGGGCGCGCCGAGGCGGGCGCCGCGGCGCAGAGGATCACCGAGACGCCGAGCAGCGTGCGGGTGCAGTGGGCGATGTTGCGCATGGGGCTCCTACTCTCTCTTCCCAGTGTGAAACCAGGTTCGTCGGTGCGTCAAAAAAAAGCGATCCGTTCCGGGTTGAGCCGACGTGCGATTGAAAAGCACCATCAGAACCCCGCAAAAACGTGCCAGAGTTGACACCGAATACCGGGTATTGGGTCATCCCGATCCCATTTTCATACAATGGCAGCTTGCGAGGGCCGGGCTCAGGGATCGGCGGCTCGAATCATCTTGGCAGCCCCCTTGCATTGCTCGTCTCGCTCCATTAGGCCCCGGTCACGAATAAGGTGTCCAGTTCAGGGCGCCGAGGCGCCCGGCT
>CAYFWA010001128.1:0-2154 GCA_964346625.1 uncultured Myxococcales bacterium | reverse complement strand
TACCCCAAAAGCCGCATCACAGCAGGGCCAGCAAATAAACCCATTCTCCGGAGAACGCAAGAAAAAATCGGCGCTACGGCTGGGTTTTTGTTGGGACAATTGTGGCCCGGGCGGTGGATTGGCCGGGGCCAGGGTAATGGTTGCCCCGGTGGCTTTGGCGGCAGATTGGCCGGGGATCTTTCCAGCTCTCAGTCGATCTCGGCACCGGGGTCGGGGTGCTCCACGGTGACGGTGGTGGTGATTCCGCCGCGGACGTTGAACTCGGCCACCACCGTCATCTGCCGGGGGGTGAGCGCGGCCACGAGATCATTGAGGATCTGGTTGGTGGCCGCCTCGTGGTAGGCGCCCTCGTCGCGGTAGGACCAGAGATACAGCTTGAGGGACTTGAGCTCCACGCAGAGGTGGTCTGGAATGTAACTGATAGTAATCGTTGCGAAGTCTGGCTGTCCGGTCATGGGGCACAGGCAGGTGAACTCCGGGCAGTCGATGTGGATCTCGTAGTCGCGCTCGGGGTTGGGGTTCTCGAAGGTCTCGAGGGTCCTGGTAGGTTGGGTTGGCTTAGTGGTCATGCGGGGGTTATTGCGCGGAACAGGGGGGCATTGCAAGCGGTTGTCGCTAGAAAAACGGTGGATTCCCGGGCAGGTGGGGGGGTGGGAGGCGATCCGGGCCGGCGGGGGAGCGCTGGCCCGGATCGCTGGATGGGTTACCGGCTGGGGTACGGGATGAGGCGCTGCGTGAACAGAGCCAGAACTTTGTCGGCCCACAGGCGTCTTAACCTCCTGTGCTCGGGCGCCCTGGCGTTGATGCGGCGACGCGAAGGCGGCGACGCGAAGGCGGCGACGCGAAGGCGGCGCGCGAAGGCGGCGCGAAGGCGGCGCGATGGCGGCGCGATGGCGGCGCGATGGCGGTGGGCACGAATTGTTCGGGAGTAATCGGCCAGGTGACACGTAGGACCGACATTGCGCGTAACGGCGACTCGTCGCCTCTCCCTGCAGCGGCGCGAAGCGCCCAGGTGATTGGGGGTGAGCCCCGAAAAACCGTGCTTTTTCGGGGCGAGGAGGGATGGGACGTACCCCCCTGACGTGCATGTTCGGGAATGTTCTCCGGGGTTCGTGAGTACACCCGACTGGAGGTTCCGCATGGAAGCGCAGCAGAAGCAACTCGATTCTCAGAGCCAGCCAGGCCAGCCAGGCCAGCCAGGCCAGTCAGGCCAGCCAGGCCAACAGGGCCAGCCAGGCCAGCCAGGTCAGCCAGGTCAGGTAGGCCAGCCAGGCCAGCCAGGCCAGCCAGGTCAACAGGGCCAGCCGGACCGGCCGGTCCGGCCGGATCAACAGGATCTGCGAGCGGGGTATCGGCAGCGCATCGAGCGCATCCTGGCGCGGGCGCGGCGGTTCTACCGGGCCCGCAACGCCGTTCACGACGGGCTGGTGATGGCCATCGTGGTGGCGTCGGCGACCTTCCTGCTGATGCTGGTGACCGGGCTGGGGTTCGTGCAGCAGTCGGTGTGGTCGTGGGGCGTGCCGCTGGCGGCGGGCCTGACCGGGCTGGGGCTGCTCATCGGGCTGCTGCGGCCGGTGGACGAGGCCGCGGTGGTGGCGCGGCTGGACGCGGACCACGGGTTGAAAAACGCGCTGTCCACCACGAGGGAGCTGCTGCAGGGGCCTACGCAGGCGCCTGCGCAGGGGGCAGCGCAGGGGGCAGCGCAGCGGGCAGCGCAGGCAGCGGCGCCGGCGCTGTCGACCATGGCCCGCGCCCACATCCAGCACTCCCTGTCGGCGGCGGAGCGGCTCGGGTTGGCGCGGACGGTGACCGCGGACCTGGGGGGCCACGCCCGGATCCTCGGGGTGCTGTGCCTTTGCATCGTCTCGGTGGCGATGATCTGAGCGCCCCGCCGGACTACCTCCTCGTCTCCTCGTCTCCTCGTCTCTCGTCTCTCGTCTCCTCGCCTCCTCAGTACCCTTCATACTTGCTTGAAATCCTTGTGGACCCGGGCACAAGGAAGCGCGGAGTGGTAGCTTTTTCGCATCCCCTGCCCGCAGGCCTGGGGCGTTCGTCTCCGCGGCGAAATGCCATGGAGGAAGGGATGGAGGAAGGGCAGGGGTAAGGGCTCGCGCAAGAATAAGTTCGACGCACCGAGGGCGCCGAGGCGCAATT
>CAYFWA010001127.1:0-2160 GCA_964346625.1 uncultured Myxococcales bacterium | reverse complement strand
GAGTCTGGAGTTGATATCGGTCTTCATGGGCCTTCTCCTTCACCTATATCCCTGGACGGGCGCAACGGATACCGTTGCTATGTACTTTTTCGTCCTCGCCGTAAGGATCTCGATCGACAACCGTGTGTCCGAAATTGAAAAGGGGGACCTTGTAATAGTAACCTCGCGTAACCCGGCTATCTCCTGGCTGTCCAACAAGGTTCACCGGATCAAGGGGCACGGTGCCGGGGTTCGTGTAGTCGTACCAGTAGTCCTGCACCCACTCGCTCACGTTACTTGCGAGATGATACACGCCATAGACGGACACGCCGCCGGGGTAGGAGTCCACTGGATGGGGGTAGCCCACATCACTGGGGCAGGTGGAGGACGGGACCAAGCTGCAGGTGACCCCGGAGCTGCCCCAGGGATGGGGCCGCTCGCTGGGCGCGGGTCCGCGGGCGGCCTTTTCCCACTGGGCCTCGGTGGGCAGGGTGCGGCCGCCGTCCCAGGCGCAGTAGGCCATGGCCTGGGCGTGGTCCACGAAGTTGACCGGCAGCTCGTCGACCTCGGGCACGGTCAAGAAGTACGTGCTTTCGTAAATGACGTCATCGCCGGGCTCGGTGCAGGCCCCGGCCAACACGCACTCCCGGTAGCGGGCCACGGTGACCTCGTACAGGTCGATGTAGTAGGCGCTCAGGGCTACGAGGTGCTCGGGCTCCTCGGAAGAAGTGCACTCGCCCGGATCGCAGCCCATGACGAAGATCCCGGCCGGGACGCAGACCTCGTCCTTGTAATCGGGCGTGCCGGTGCGGGCGGGCATCAGACACTGATCCGTGCACGCCGTGGTGGTCTGCCACTCGCACTGGCTGTCGCAGGTCTCGACCTGGTAGAGCCACGCCTCGTCGCAGCCGTCCGAGGTCACCCGCTCGTCGCCGGAGGCGCAGGAGCCGAAGCAGCCCTCCCAGGCGCCCCAGGTGCAGTCGCTGCCGCACAACCGGCTCGGCGTGCCGCAGTAGGGACAGTCCGCCGGATCGCCGTGCTCGATGAGCCCCGCGCGACACTCTCCCTCTCCGAAGCAGCCCTCGGGGTATTGCCACTGGAGGTCGGAGCCGCAGATCTGGCTGGTCTCGCCACAGTTGCCGCACTCGATCATCCGGGTATCGCCGGGGGACTCACACTCGCAATCGGTGCGGGCCGAGCAGGCGCCGAAGGTGCCGTTCATCAGGCACAGCTTGGTCCCGTAGTCGCAGTCGCTCTGGCACTCCACGGGGGCGCTGCCCGGGTAGATGTCCGGGTCGCTGTCGTCGCAGTCCTCGGAGGCGAGATACCCATCCCCGTCGTCGTCCCGGTCCGGTCCGGCGTCCGGGATCGACGAGGCGTCGGGCGTGACGTCCACGTCCTGCTCCACGGTGGCGTCGGGATCGGGATCGCCTTGCTGGTTGTCCCCGCATCCCGATAGCGCAGTCATGGCCGTGAAGGCCGGCAGGGCCAGCAGGGTCATCAGCAGGGCTGACAGGGGCGGCCGCGCTGGCAGGGGCGGCCGCGCTGACAGGGGCGGCCGCGCTGACCCTGGTGAGCGCACCGGGCACCCTGCAAGGCCACTCAAATGTGTCGATACAGACAAATATGTCGATACAGAATGGTCACGTAGCTTCATGATCTCGCTTCCGTAGCTCCAGCCACGCGCGTGTTCCAGCTCCGGGATATGCAGCGCTCGGCCAGCTCCACCTTGTCCTCGATCCGCTGCAGAGGGAGGAGCTCACGGCGTTGCGTGACGCTCAGCCCGGCGTAGACCGGGCAGCGATCCTCCAGGTCTCTCTTCTGCAGGTAGAGGCCTACGGCCCCGTGAAAGCAACCCATGGACAGCTTCAGGCCACGGGCCTTGCAGTACGCGAGCAGCTTGCGCAGTGACGTCTCCTTGTCGTTTCGCCGCGAGCGAAAGTGGTCTACGTCTCCTCCGTAGAACCGCTGCAGCAAGAACCTGCCGATCCGCTCCCAGGCCGCTGCCCTCGAGTGATTCGACCGATTCCCCAGCAGCTCCGCCATCCACTGCGCCGCCTCGCCCAGGGTCTGCGGGGGTGACGGTGAAGCTGGTGTGCGTGGTGTGGTACGGTGTGTGGTGCTGTGTGCAAGGGGGGGGGGGGGGGGGGGGGCCCACCCCGTATCGAAAAAAGTGGAGAG
>CAYFWA010001126.1:0-2161 GCA_964346625.1 uncultured Myxococcales bacterium | reverse complement strand
TTCGTTTTCGCTCAATCCGGATCATGCTAGATTCGGCTCGCAACCCCGTTTCTCCCGATAAAACGGGTCGTTATCGTGGTGAGAGATCCGGATATCGCCAAAAAAAAGGCCCCCCGGCCGGTGCCGGGGGGCCCTAGGGGTCTTTGCCCTAGCCGGGGGCGGCCAGGGCCGCCTCCGGCTGGAGCGCGCCTAGTCGGTCAGGCACACGCCCAGGCGGGACTGCCGCACGTCGGCCTGGCCGTTTGCGCCGTAGGCCTGCGACCAGGACGTGCAGATCGGGGTGGCCCCGCCGGTGATCTGAGCGCCCAGGTCGTCGCAGTGCTGCGTCGGGCCATCCGGGTGGTCGATGTCGCAGTACGGCACGCAGACGGTATCGCCCGCCGGGGTGGCGGCGAAGGCGTCGGTCTCCAGGCACGCGGTCTGCGCGGGGCAGACGTTGGCGGTGGACTGGGGATCGCAGGCGGCCCAGACCGCGAGCACGGTCCGGCAGCTCCCGCCCACGCACTCCTCGCCCGTGGAGCAGCCGCCGCAGGAGTCGTCGCCCATGCACACGCCGAGCAGCGAGCCGTCGGTGCGCTCGCCCGTCGCCTGGTCGAAAAGCAGCGGCACGCAGCGGCCGTCGTTGAAGTCCGTCAGGTCGGAGCACAGCGAGGTCGGGTCGTTGAGCACCTGGCCGGTGACCAGGGAGCATGAGGTCATGCCGTCGGTGGCGCCCACCTCCGCCACGGTCTCCCAGCACAGGCCGTAGTTGCCGCCGGTGAGCCCGGTGGTGGGGTCGATGCTCTCGAGGCCCACGCAGTTGGTGCCCGTGGCGCAGGTGATCCAGGGGGCGGTCTCGCCGTAGAAGGCCGCGTCGTAGTTATCCTCCCAGGAGCAGTACTGGGCGCAGGTGCCGGTGGTCTCGCCCTGCGCGGCGAGGCAGCGGCCGTAGTTGCACATGTCCTCGGAGCGGTCCACGCTCAGGCTGTCCTCGAACACGGTGCAGGTGTCGCCCTGCGCGAGCCCGCTGGTGGTGTTCTCCTCGCCCATGCACAGGCCCTGGGGGCGCTCGGTGGGGGTGGGGTTGCCCTGCTGGTCCTCGCGGGGGAAGGCCGGGACACAGATGCCGGGGTTGCCGCTGGGCAGCGCGCACTGCTCCATGGGCGCGATGGGGGTCTGCGGGGGCGTGCCCGAGGGGTCGCCGCCACAGAACTGGATGAAGCAAGAGTTGTTGGCGTTTGGCTCGCAGTAGTTGCTCCAGTAGCAGTCGCTGTGATCGGTGCAAGAGCGCAGGCAGAGCTCGGTGGTGGTGAGCGAGACGCAGTCCATGGTCGCGCCCCATTCGTCGTCGCAGCAGGGGTTGAGCTCCAGGGAGTCGCACTCCTGCCAGGCGCCCTCAGTGGTGCACTCGGCGATATCTTCGCAGGTGTCGGTGCAGTTGGCGTTGGCGCCGCCGTTGACGTCGTCGCAACCCTGCGGCAGGTCGTTGGGGTCGTCGCCGCAGTCGCAGTCCTCGCCCTGATCCACGACGCCGTCGCCGCAGTAGGCGATCTTGGAGCAGTCGGCGTCGCAGTTGGCGTCGGCGCCGCCGTTGACGTCCGTGCAGTCGGCCGGCAGGTTGGTCGGATCGTCGCCGCAGTCGCACTGCTCGCCGAAGTTGCGCACGCCGTCGCCGCACACCGCACACTGTTCGGTGTTGTAAGTGCAGTCCGCGTTGCAGGCCAGGGTGCCCGAGCTGCCCTGGACCACGTCCGCGCAGGTCATCCCCCCGAGCTGCTGGAGATCGCACTCCTCGTTGGAGTCGAGGATCCCGTCTCCGCAGGTGCCGCCGTTGTCGTCGTCGCTACAGCCAGCGAGCCCCAAAAGGGCCACGCAGGCGATGGAGGCCAGTATGGTTCCTTTCTTCAACATCTCGAATCTACTCCTTTTAAAAGGGCACCCGGGGGGTGCGATGGTTTGCCTCGGTTGTGGGCTATGTACTAAATCCAAAGGCTTAGTTCAACACGAATGTCATCGGTTGTATCTGTCACATATCATGATTGAACCGCTAGATCAACGGCCGTGGCCGTGAGGCGAACCCCAGGATCGCTCACCGAGCCGGGCCCCCAACTTTTTCGCAGTTCCGCCGGCCGGTTCCGTAGGCCGGCGCCGGGGGCCGGTTCCGTAGGCCGGCGCCGGGGGC
>CAYFWA010001125.1:0-2162 GCA_964346625.1 uncultured Myxococcales bacterium | reverse complement strand
ATCCGGATGCGCCACAAGGAGGGCTCCTGGCGCTGGATCCTGGATCGCGGCATGACGCGCCCCGATCCGCGCAGGGTGGCGCACCGCCGGACACCGCCGCGGGATCGGGGCCACCGCCCCCTGCATCCTCGCCCGCCGCGACGCCCCGAGCGCCCGCGGGGCGGGCCTTCGCCCGAGGTGCGCCAGATCCTGCAACAGGCCCAGCAGGCCCTGCGCCGCGGCGCGTATCAGGAGGTCGACCGCCTGGCCAAGCGCTCGCTGCGCGTGCAGCAGACCCGGCGCGCCTACGCCCTGATGGCCATGGCCCAGTGCGGGCTCAAGTCTTTGCGGCTGGCCAAGGCCTGGTACCACCAGGCCGGCCCCCGCTACCGCCGCCAGGTGCGCCGGTTCTGTAAACGCCACGACATCGAAGTAGCGCCGTAATCTCAGGGGGGCTGTCCCAGCCCCCCTCTCCATCTCTGGGGGGCTGTCCCAGCCCCCCTCCCCGCGCGACTAAATCGCGCGGGGCCCCTCCCCCAAAGGTCGCTTCGCTCCCAGCCAGCCTGACTTGCCAGACGAACGCCGCCCCGCCTCGCTGCCGGGCACCCAAGCGGACCGACCCGCGGAGCGCTCCCCGCCGCGCTCCCCGCCGCGCTCGCTGCCGCGCTCGCTGCCGGGCACCCAAGCGGACCGACCCGCGGAGCGCTCCCCGCCGCGCTCCCCGCCGCGCTCGCTGCCGCGCTCGCTGCCGGGCACCCAAGCGGACCGACCCGCGCCGCGCTCCCCGCCGCGCGCTTGTCTCCCTGCGGTGAACATTGACTTCAATCACCGCCGTGCCATTCTCTGGAAGCCACGGACCGACGCGGCTGGCAGCCGCTCCGTGCTCAGGTGAACCATGCGAATCCAGCGCTCGTTGAAGGCGGCACCCCCTCGCCGATGCCGCCCGAAATCCTCGTCCGTTGCGTCACCCTCCACCAACGCCCGACCACCGCGACCAACCAACGGCTTGCGACACATTCCCCTCGCCTTTTCCGGCCTGTGCGCCCTGATCGCCCTGGGGCTGTCCGCCGGATGTCCCTCACCCAAGCCCCGGCAGTACCAAACCCGGCCCCAGCCCACGGCTCACTTCGCCATCCTCGGCGACGTCCGCCCCAAGTTCGCGCTGAGACTTCTCGCGCGCGACAACGACCGCGAGCGGGCGGTGCTCATCCGCGAGGTGGCGGCCCGCCGGCCGGCCTTCGTCGCCATCCACGGCGATCTGGTGGTCCGCGGCTCTTCGGAGCGACAGTGGGCCTGGTTCGACCAGACCTTCGCGCCCCTGCGCTGGGCCAAGATCCCCATCTTGCCAGCCCTCGGCAATCACGAGTACATCGGCGACGATGAGGAGGCCCTCGACCACTACTTCGCGCGGTTCCCCGACCTTCAGCGCCAGCGCTGGTACCGCCGGGACCTGCGCGAGCTGGCCATCCTGGTGCTCGACACCAACCGCAAGGAGCTGGGCGTCGAGCGCTGGGCGGCCCAGCTCCGCTGGCTCGCCGACCAGCTCCGGTCCATCGACGCCGACCCGAAGCTGCGGGGCGCGGTGGTGTTCGTGCACCACCCCGTGATCACCAACAGCAGCCGGCACAAGGGATATGCGGCCCTGCGCAAGGGCGTAATGCCCCCGTTCGTCGAGGCGCGCAAGACCCTGGCCCTGGTGGCGGGCCACGTCCACACCTACGAGCGCTTCGCACGCCACGGCAAGATCCTGCTCAACACCGGCGGCGGAGGCGCTCCCCGGCGCAAGCTACTACGAGGCAAGAGCCGCCGTCACGACGACGACCTGTTCGATGGCCCCGCCCTGCGCC
Organism: uncultured Myxococcales bacterium; assembly: GCA_964346625.1. GTDB lineage: Bacteria > Myxococcota_A > Polyangia > HGW-17 > JAJRWW01 > CAYFWA01. The sequence continues at coordinate 336 of CAYFWA010001125.1, read as the reverse complement.
CCTTCCACTTCCTGATGGTAGAGCTCACCCCCACCGGCCTGCGCTGGACCACCCACGGCCTGCGCGCGGGCGCCAAGAAGCTTCACCTAATGGAGCGCTTCTCCACGCCGTATCCCCCCATGGCCGCTGGGCGGCCCCGGCCCACCGCCGCGCGGCCCCGACCGGCCGATGCCCGACCCCCGCCTGCTGACGCCCGGACGCAGCCCGCGTCGCAAAGCCGACCCGCAACCCGACCCGGAACCCCACCCGCAACCGGACCCCCAACCCGACCCCCCACCCCACCCTCACCCCGACCCCCCACCCCACCCCCGGCCCCCCCGATCACCGCACCCCAGC
>CAYFWA010001124.1:0-2167 GCA_964346625.1 uncultured Myxococcales bacterium | reverse complement strand
GCGCTACGCGGGCCTCGTGGAGATCGTGGATCTAGCCGAGGTGCCCTCCGCCCCGCTCACGGAGTGATGGCCAGCCGCGTGCCCTTGCCGCGTACCGAGTGCCAGCCGGCGGGCCGCACGGGGCGCGTCCACTGAAACAGCCAGTAGGCGTCGGCCGGGGGGAGGTTGATGCAGCCGTGGCTGCGCACCTGGCCGAACTGCTGGTGCCAGTAGGCGCCGTGCAGGGCGTACAGCGAGCGGTAGTACATCGTCCAGGGGACCTCGCCCACCTCGTAGCCGCCGGTCTTTTCGTCCTCGCCGGTCATGGTCACGCTCACGTGCTTCCACTCGACGCGGTAGTGGCCGGGGGGCGTGCCCCGCCCTTTTTTGCCCGAGGAGACCAGCGTGGCCAGCAGGGGCCGGGTGCCCAGGTAGGCCACCAGGGTCTGCTCGGACAGATCCACGTGGATCCAGCGCGTCCGCGAGGACACGTAGTAGGGCCGCTTGGACTCGCGGGCCACGCGCACGGCGTCCCGGGCCACCAGCACACCGCCAGGAGCCTCCACGTAGTCGGTGCCCGCCACGCGGCGCTCTCCCACCACGCGAAACCGGCTGTGACGCACCGCCTCGCCGCAGCGCTTCGGCGCCTCCCCGGCGCCCCGCTCGCGCCACAAAGGGGTCTTTTCCCGGTAGACAAAGGCGATGGGCAGCTCGAGGCCGTTTTCCCGGGTCAGCCGCACCCCGTGGATCGGGGGCGGGTCGAGCCGCTTCACGTCCGCCGCGGCGATGTAGGTGCCGTCCACCAGACGCAGATACGTCTCCCCGGCGTGGTCCACCTCCCCCTGGATGGCCACGAACACCGCCCCGGTCACCCGCGTCGCGTCCTCGGGTAGCGTGCCCTCTCCTTCATCGCCCTCTCCATCGTCGCCTTCCCCGTCATCCTCATCCTCATCTTCATCCTCGTCCCGGTCGGCCCCGGCGGGCGGCGGCCACTTCGAATAGCGAAGAGCCCCCTTTTCGACCTTGCCGTAGCGGTGCGGCAGGGGCCGATCCAGGGCCGCGCCCCGGGGCGGCAGCGGCAGCGCGGAGCGCTCCTTGGCCACGGCGAAGCCCAGCTTCGGCGAGACGAATCCCCCGCCCCGCACCACGTACCAGGGCGGGTCCACCTTGGACAGCCGCGCGCGCACCACGCGCCCGAGGGGCACGTAGCTGATGGCGAGGTGGGAGCCGGGCCGGGCGTAGATGCGGGCCTTTTCGCGCGTGGCCTGCGCGTATCGGGGGTAGCGCGCCGCCGGCGGCCGGCGGCGGTGGGCGCCCTTGGGCCGCGGGATGGACTCGAGCAGCTTCGCCTGGGTCTCTACGGTGGGCCCTGGCAGCAGCACCGCGGGCTCACTCCCCGCGGGCTCATGTCCCGCGGCCGCACGGCGCGCGGCGCTTCGCTGGTGGCCGCCGCGGGGCAGCACGCACCCCGCCACCCGGGAGCGGGGCCGCCGCGCGAGCCGCGCGCCGGCGCGCCGGAGCCGGGCCGACGCATCGGTAATGGCTTCGGCCAGGTCCGGATCCCCGGACTCGGTCCCGGCCGCCGCGCTCTCGCGCTCCCACCACACCACCGCGCCCACGGTGGCGGCGCCCACCACCCCCACGGCTAGGGCGGGCCAGAGGATCCGGCGCAGGATCTGTCGCGATTGCTGGCTCATGGTCCTTCCGGAGCGAACCATACCCGATACGGATGCCGAAGCAAGCATCCTCGAATGTGTGGCGAGGGGAAGCGCCGGCGCTGCACGACGACAGGGTGGCGACAGGTTCTCGCGACGCCGATTGCGCGTGTATCTTTGGACTGTTGCCAACAACGCAACTGGCTCTTCCACGGTAGCCAGCCCCGCCCGCCGGTGCTAGGTTCACTGCCATGCCGTGGCTCCGTAGCCCCCGCGCTCACCACCCGGGTGTTCTCATCGCAACCATCGGCTCCCTGGCGCTGCTCGGCGCGCTGGTCGGGGCCGCGCGCTGCGCCCCCGCCCCGCCAGCGGCTCCCGCCTCCGCGTCGTCCACCGGCTCCGGCGCGTCAGCCCGCCAGGAAGCCGCCCGGCCGGCCCCGCCTCGCGCGGCCCGACCGGCCCCGGGCCGCACCGACCAGCCGGCCCCGCCTCGCGCGGCCCGACCGGCCCCGGGCCGCACCGACCAGCCGGCC
>CAYFWA010001123.1:0-2178 GCA_964346625.1 uncultured Myxococcales bacterium | reverse complement strand
GCCCCCGTCCCCACCCCTGCGCCCGCGCTCGAGCCTGCGCCCGCGCTCGAGCCCCCGCCAGCCTCCACGCCCGCGGCAGGGACCGGAGTGCGCTGCTCCGGCTCGCGACCGAGCGCCTCGGCCCGCGCCCCGAGCGACTGGGCCACCGTCTCCACCTGATCCGGCGCCACCCCGCTGGCCAACATGAGATCCAGCCCGATGTGATCCTCGGCGGCCTCGTCGTCCGAGGGCAGGCACGTGATCACCTCCCCCAGCGACTTGAGCCGGGCGCGCAGCTCCTCGAGCTCCGCGTCGATGGTGGAGACGTCGAACTCCCCGTGAACGAGGAAGAGCTGCCGGCCCTGCTCCACGTTCTGCTGGAGCCGATGCTCCTCGTACTCGGTCAGGGTGGACAGAAGCTCCGGGTTCACGCGCAGACGCTGCAGGGCGGCGCCGAGATCCAGCGGAGCCGGGGTGGGCGCCACGAGCTTGGCCAGGCGGCGATCGAATGCCTCCACCTGGAGCAAATCCAGCGCCTCCCCTTCCACCACCTGCAACCCGAGCAGATCCACCGCGTCGAACAGCACGTCCAGCACCGTCTCGTCGAGCTCCAGCCGCCCGAGCCGCACCCCATCGAGCACGTCCTCGAGCTTGTGCGCGAGATCGGCCACCTGCTGCTGTCCGAACAGCGAGGACAGCCCCTTGAGGGTGTGGGTCGCCCGGAAGGCCTCGTTCACCGTGTCGGGAGACGGCCGGTCCCCCTGCTTGAACACCGCGTCGGCGTCCAGCAGCGCGCGCGACAGCGCCTCGATGACCTCCTGGGCCTCGGTGACGAACTCACCGCGGAGCCGCGCCTCGCTGTCTCGGCCGGAATCCTGGTCGTTGATCCCGCTCATGCTCTCGACCTCCTTTATACCCGATCCTCGGCCCTACGGCTGCCCCCCCGCTGCCCCGGCTGTTTCCCGCTTCCGGTCTGCCCCCTGCGATTCGCCCCCAGGGGCGTACCCCGAAAGGCGAGTCAGACTCGAGTTTCGCCCTTCTTTCGTCGCGAGAACGAGCAGAAATCGTGCCTGGCAAGGCGCGACAAGATTTTTGTCGAAGGCGTACTTGCGGTACGTCGAGACAGAAATCGCCAAAGCAACGCAGCCAGGCGCGAGCCCTAAGCCGTTCGCAGCAGACGCCAAGGGCGAAACTCGAGTCAGAACCCACAACGCAGCCGCCGGGGCCGGCCGTCCCCGGTCACCCGCAGCACGCGGACCCGGCGCAGCCCCAGCTCCGGGTTCTCGAACACCAGCCGGTAGGTCCCCGCGGGCAACCACCGGCTCTGCGGGGTCTGACCGAGGACGCGGCCCCCCAGCCGCACCAACGCCCAGGGGCGGCACGTGAGCCGCACGTGGCTGGGGTGCGCGCCGGGGCGGGCGGGACGCGCGCCGGCTGGGGCGCGGGACGGATCCCGGGCCGACAGTGGGACAGGGGCCGCCGCGGCGCGCCAGCGCGGCGCGGTCCGGACCGAGGCGCGCGCCGCGCCCCCGCCGCTCACCGCATCGGGACCATCCGCGGCGCGATCCTTCGCGGCGCGACCCTCCGCGGCGCGATCCTTCGCGGCGCGATCCTTCGCGGCGCGCCGCAAGAGCAGCTCGAGGCTCCCGCCGGCCGCGATGTCTCGCCGCGCGGAGCGCTCCCGCCCGTCCGGCCACCGCACCGTCACCGTGTGGGACCCCGGCGCGATGCCCAGCCGAGCGGGGGTCTGGCGCCCGGTGGGTAGCCCGTCCACCAACACCTGGGCGGCCGGGGGCTCGGAGCGGACCACCACCGCCGCGAAGGTCGCCGACCCCCGCGCGGGGCCGGGCCCTCGCCCACCCGTTCGCTCCCGGTCGCCGGGCGGCCGGCGCGCGCGCCGCCTCCGAGCGGGGTGCGTCGGTGGGGAGGACGCTGCTCGCCGAGCCGGCGCAGACGAGGCGCGCCCCCCCGCGGCGCGGCCCTCTTCGTCCCCGGCGGATGGAACCGAGACGGAGGTGTCGCTCAAGCCGACGACCAGCGCCACGGCCAAAGCCAGCGCCGCCGCGAGGGACAGCACCGCCAGCACCGCCACCCGGGGCCGGCGCCAGGGAGCCCTGCCCGCAGGGACCCCAGCGGTCTCCTCCGCGGTCTCCTCCGCGGTCTCCTCCGCGGTCTCCTCCGCGGTCTCCTCCGCGGTCT
>CAYFWA010001122.1:0-2178 GCA_964346625.1 uncultured Myxococcales bacterium | reverse complement strand
GGTCTGTCCGCTCTCGGACTGAAAGACGTTGAGCGTCTTGTCCACGAGGATGAACCTGGGTGTCTCCATGTCGTCGCCGAAGGGGAGCCCCCAGTCGTCTTCGGGGATCAGTTGGTGATACAGATCCTCACAGTCGGCCGATGTGGCGGCGTCCCCGGGCGCGGCCACCGGGCACTGCTTGGTGCAGGTGGGTGGGTCCGCGTTGGCCTGGGCGTCGGGGCAGGCGCAGATGCGCTTGCTCTTTTCCCACTGGAACAGGCAGACCCTGCGGCCGAGGGAGACGAACTCCTCACGGACGCGGCCGCCGCCGTGCTCGGCCGGGAGGCACTGGTACAGCTCGGGGTAGTCGTCGGCGTCGAGGGTGCCGGTGATGGTACACTCCCCGGTGCCGGGATCGCAGGACTCCACCGGGTGCGGCGACTCGGTCAGCACGCCCCCGCAGATCTGCTCGAGCTCCTGGCGTGCGACCTCGGCGCGCTGGTCCATGGACAGGCCGGTACGGACGAGGTCTTCGGCAAGCGCGTCGGCCCGGTCGGCCGCGGTCCGCGCGAGCTGCAGATAGTGTCGCCACGAGTTTTCGTAGGGGTCGGAGTTCTCCGTGATCTCATTTTCGAGTGGCGGCACGATGTTCTTGGGTACGCCCAACGAGCAGGCCTGCTCGGTGTCGCCGCAGTCGTCTGGGGCGGTGTACAGGGCCATGGGCACGTGCTCGCCAGATACCTCGCCTTTGGCGGGGACCATGCCCTGCTCGATCTCCTGCGTGAGGTCGATGACCGACAGCAGCTCCGGCTGCCTGCCCTCCTGGCTGCTCACCACGTACACCTCGGTGACTGCCTCGTCTCCAGTGGAAAGCTCGGCCGGATCCCCGCTGACGTCGGAAAACGAGATCTGGCGATCCATGTCGTCGTAGGGGGCGCTGCCCTGCCAGGTCGACTCGTGGCTGGAGGCCACCACCGCGCCCCCCAGGGAGCAGGGGGCGCCGTCCACGGTGCCGTGCATCAGGCAGCGGTACGCTCGCCGGCCGGCGAGCAGGTGGATGGTCTCCTTTTCCTTCACGCCGCTCACCGTGAGGCTCAACGAGGCGCCCCGGCTCTCGGAGAACACGCCGCCGGCCTTGACCGAGAACTGGAGCCGCCGCTCGCCGGCCAGCTTGCCGGCCCCCAGGCTGGCGGCGGTCAACATGCGGCGATGCTCCATGGGTAGATCAAAGCTCAGCTCGGAGTCGTCTGGCGCGTGGGCGCGCTTGAGCAGCCGGCTCGACCGATCGCGCAGGTAGTCCAGGAGCTGGATCGCGCCGGTGCGCGCGTATTTTTCCGGCTGGTGGCTCAGGGAGTAGCCGTTCACGGCCGCGAGCTTGCCCAGGTAGTAGCCACCGGAGTGGTGAAACGCCGGGCGCGCGGTGCCGTACAGCCCGCTGCCCACCTGCGTCACGTCCCGATCCAGGGCCTCGCGCTCCTGAGCGAGGTAGCGACGGGCTACCGCCACGTCCGCCACCCGAAAGCCCTTGCGCTGCAGGTACTCGTCGAGCCCGGGCTGCAGGGCCGGCCCCAGGCCTTCGTCATCCGGCCCCACCCCGTGATAGAGGTTGCTCAGCCCCTCCTGGGCCACCTCACGGTCCGAAAAGCCGCTGTCGAGCATGACGGCTGGGGCGGTGGCGCGCAGAAAGCCGAGCGCCGACCGCTGGGCCTCGGTGAGGGGCTTGGCCACGCACAGGCCCCCGAGGATGCCGGTGGACGGGACCGCGCCCCCCGCCTTGGATCCGGAGCCCGAACCGTCGCCTGCAGTCCCCCGGCCCCCCACCAGCAGCTCGATGGCCGAGCCGCGGGAGTTGATCGGGTCGCGCCAGGCGGCCTGCTGCACCATGTCGTTGGACCGGTAGCGCGACGGGTTGGTGGCCGCCACGTCCAGCTCGTTGCGGAAGCACTGCCGGGCGGTCCGGGCCGCGTGCTTGGTGGTGTCGGCATAGGTGGACACGAAGAAGTCCAGCGTCGAGGGCGTGTCGCTCTCGGGGTCGTGCTCGTCGGCGAGGTAGCCCACGCAGTCCGTGGACCGCAGGTCGATGGCCCGACCCGCGCTGATCCCGGATTCCTGGAACGCGGCGTAGGCCGCCCGCAGCGCCCAGGTGCGCTGCTCCGAGGTGAGGGGGGGGATGCGGTAGTGGTACTTGTAGCCGGAGCC
>CAYFWA010001121.1:0-2180 GCA_964346625.1 uncultured Myxococcales bacterium | reverse complement strand
CGCGCTGGACGCGCTGGGCGCGCTGGACGCGCTGGGCGCGCTGGACGCGCTGGACGCGCTGGACGCGCTGGGCGCGCTGGGCGCGCTGGGCGCGCTGGGCGCGCCGAGCCACTGATCGGGGCGCGAGTGTTTCCCTGTCCACGCCCTCGGGGACCGTGATGATTCGAGCGGGTGCATGTCCGGGAGTTAAGCACGAACCCGGCGGTAGGGTCCATGCTTGGCCCTCGGACCCCTCACGAGCTTCCGCTGTTTCGAGCACGGCGTGACCTGCGACGAGAACGATCGCACCTACACCGGGTGGCGGGTGGGCTGCGTGCCGCGGGAGGACGCCGACGCGCTGCTGCATCCCCTCTCGCGCTACATCCAGTTTCTGCAGGCGCTCAAGCACCCGGACTACCTCGTGGTTTCGGCCATCGCCGGGCCGGTGCTCGAGAGCGGCGTGGAGACGGTGCTGGACGCCTCGGGCTATCCGGAGCTGGCCCCGAGCTGCGGGTCGGAGGAGGCCGGCGCCGACCCGGCGGTGCGGCTCCGCGCGCTGCTCGAGGCGTTCAATCCTCCCGAGGATTTGACCTGGGCTCACACCTCCATCTGCAGCGACTCCTACGTGAGCGCCCTGGAGGGGGTGGGTCGCAAGGTGCGGGAGGCGGTGGATGTCCGGTGCCCGCTGTCGCCGCTTTACAACTGCGCCGACGTGGCGGTGGAGTACGGCGAGCCCGGCGACGGCCGGGACTGCAACGACATCTGCGCCGCGGAGTGCGAGGTGGTGGAGGTGCGTCAGCGCGGCACGCTTGACGAGGAGCACGTGGAGATTCCACCGTGTCTGGAAATCTGTGCCGACGGCCCGTGCCCGGGCAACATCGACCGGGCCGTGGCCTACGCCGGCGGCCACCCCGACGAGCGGGACGGCGCGCTGCCGGTGGAGGCCTGCTGGCACGTGAAGTACGAGCCCCTGTGCGAGCGGTCCAACTACGCCGAGATCGTGATCGCGCGCCGCGGCGATCCCGCCCCTCGCTCCTTCGTGGATCCGGTGTGCCGCATGCTCGAGCCCACCGAGACGCGCTGCTCCGATCAGCTCGACGACGACGGCGACTGTCTCGTGGACCACAGCGATCCCGACTGCCAGTAGCGGCAAAGCTCCGCTCGCCGCCGAGATCATCGCGTCGCTGCGGCCGCAGCTTCCCAGCGGCTGTCGACTGTTCAGCTCTGATTTGCGGATCCGCGTTCGAGCGGCCGGGCTCGTGATTCTGGCGCAGTGCGTCATGTTCGGGTATCCTTTGTCAACTTCATGGAAACCTGGAAGATCATCGCCGTCGTGGTGGCGGTCTACGTCCTGGGTATCCTGGTCTTTTTGGCCTTCGTTGCCGTGCGCCTCGCCCTGGATCCGGAGCGCTCGCCCAAGGCCCGCCCCCTGCGCGCGGCCCTCGGCGAGATTGGCTGGGCGCTGCTGACCGAGTGGACGGTGCCCCTGGCGTGGCTCGGCTGGCCGCCGGGCTGGCACCGCCCCCGGCCGGGCGCGCCGCGCGTCCCGGTGCTGTTGGTGCACGGCTGGGGCCAGAACCGGGCGGACTTCTGGGGCCTCGCCTGGAGGCTGCGCCGACGCACGGGCCGCCCGGTCTTCGCCATGAACTACTGGTTTTTCGGCCCGGTGGAGCGCAGCGCCGCTCGGCTGGGCAAGCACGTGGCGCGCATCCGGGAGCGCACCGGCGCTGCGCGGGTGCATCTGGTGTGTCACAGCCTGGGGGGCCTGGTGGCCCGCACCTTCGTGGAGCAGCAGGGCGGCCACGCGCAGGTGGCGAGCATCACCACCTTGGGCACGCCCCACGCCGGGACCTCGCGCGCCCGCCCCGCCATCGGCGCCTCCACGCGGCAGCTCCGGCCGGGGGGCGAGTTCCTCGGCACCCTCGGCCCCCCTCGCCCGCCAGCGGGGGTGCGCTATCACGCCGCCTGGAGCCACTCGGACGGCATGATCCTGCCGGCCGAAAGCGCCACCCTGGCGGGCGCGGGTGCAGAGATCGAGCGCGTGATCGCCGGCCACCTCGGCCTGCTGTACGATCCCGCAGTGGCGCGGCAGGTGGCCCGCTGGCTCGCCGAGGTCGACGCGGTCGCCGGGGCCGCCGCGGTCGCCGGGGCCGCCGCGGTCGCCGGGGCCGACGCGGTCGCCGAGGCCGCCGCGGTCGCCG
>CAYFWA010001120.1:116-2184 GCA_964346625.1 uncultured Myxococcales bacterium | reverse complement strand
GCCGGGCGCCTCGACGCCCTGACTTGCAGACCTTATTTTGACCCGCTCCCTTACGACAAAGGGGGCGGGGTTTTGTCCGCCAGGCCTCTTCTACGTCCCATACGTCCCACCTCTTGGTTTTTCAACCGTGGCCTGGGCCCATACCGATCACTGCCTGCCTGTGCTACCCTCAGAGCCGGAGATTCACCATGTCTCGTGCTTCCCATACCCTATCCAAGTCCACCATGTCCTCTGATCTACCCACGCTGGCTTCTATCCATTGCGCATGGGTCCGAGGCGCTGTCGCGGCGCTTGCATGTTGCCCACAGCAGCGTCGCGTCAACGAGGCCTCTGGGGGGGCCTTGTCGCGCCGCACTGTGGACAACGGCAAGCGCCGCGCCAGCAGCGGTTGCGCCGGCACGCAACCAATGCGCAGTGAATCCACGCCCAGCGGCAGCGAGGAGGCCTTCCGGACACCCCGTAGCTTATGGATAGAAGCCAGACCCACGCAACCGGGGTTGCCCCCGGCGGTCCCCAGCGATGTTCCCACCCCTCCCCCGGGAGGACGCGCGGGTCTCTCGCACGCCGTGCGCCCACGGTCCCGTTTTGTCTCGCGACCCAACCAACCTCCACGAGGTCTGTTGGCACCGGCCGCCCGGGTCCGGTCCGCCCCGAGCTCACCGCCCCTGGCTGTTCGTCTGGCTCCCTTGCTGGCTGTCCTCGTCTTGGGGACGGCCGCGTTGGGCACCGGCTGCGGCGGGGGCCAGGGTGTCGGCCCGCAGAACCAAAACGACGCCGGCCCCGGTTCCGACGCCCGCGCCGACTCCGGCGTGGAGGCCGACGCGGATCTGTGCGGCGTGGGCGACGACGAGAAGGTCGTGCCCTCCGAGCTGCGGGTCTTCAACGGCACCGAGGAGCCGGAGATGTGTCTCAGCCCCATGCAGCAGCTCGCCGTGGGAGCGCTGGTCTTCGAGTATCAGAACTGGGAAAACGCCTGCACCGGCACCCTCATCGCCGACGACGTGGTGCTCACCGCGGCCCACTGCGTGCGCGACTGGTGGGGTGACGTGCTGTCGGCCCACGAGGTCCGCTTCGTCGTCGGCCAGGACGCCAAGCAGCCCGAGCTCACCTTCGGCGTGGAGTCGTTGCACCCGCACCCCGACTACCAGGGCGAGGCCAGCCACGACGTGGCCGTGCTCGTGCTCTCGGGGGGCGTCGCGGGCTCCGGCCTGGACCTGCTGCCCATCCCGGCGAGCCAGACCCCCCTGGACGCCAGCTTCGTGGGCGAGCGGGTCCAAAACGTCGGCTTCGGCGCCACCCACGACAACGAGAACAATCACAAGCGGTTCTGGACCGTCGAGGAGGTCACCCAGGTCCTGCCCGGCGAGCTCGTGGTCTACGGCGGCGGCGTGAGCTCGGTGTGCTGGGGCGACTCGGGCGGCCCCTCGTTCTACCTGTTCGAGCAGGGCCCGGATTCCTCCGCCGGCGCTCGCCTCGCCACCATCGGCACCGTCTCCTGGGGCGACGAGTCCTGCGTGGACTACGATCACTTCGCCCGCATCGACGACAACGCCGCCTTCATCCAGGGCTACACCGGCCCGATGGACCCCTGCGTCGGCGTGGACGTGGTGGGCCTGTGCGATGGCGACGTGGCGCTGTGGTGCGAGGGCGGCGCCCTGCGCCAGCGCTGCTGCGGCGCCGAGGACATGGCCTGCGTCCAGGAGGGCTCCGAGCGCGCCCGCTGCGTCGACCAGTGCGGTGAGCTCACCTGGGAGGGCCGCTGCGCCGAGGGCGAGGTGGCCGAGTGGTGCGAAGGCGGCGTGGTGCGCCGCCGCCACTGCATCCCCTGCGCCCAGACCTGCGGCTGGGCCGGCGACGCCCTCGGCTACTACTGCGTGGATCCCTAGCAGCGTCCGGGAGAACCGCTCTGCTTCGCCTCCCCAACCTCTCCCCCCCCCCGCCCAGCTCCCGAGCCCAGACCCTTGAGCACCCTTGGGCGTAGAACGCCGACGCCGCTACCCGATGAGCGGTCTGGCGGTCTGGCGGTCTGGCGGTCTGGCGGTCTGGCGGTCTGGCGGTCTGGCGGTCT
>CAYFWA010001119.1:0-2191 GCA_964346625.1 uncultured Myxococcales bacterium | reverse complement strand
GCAAGCCGGCGAGCAAGCCGGCGGCAAAGCCAGCGAGCAAGCCGGCGGCAAAGCCAGCGAGCAAGCCGGCGGCAAAGCCAGCGAGCAAGCCGGCGAGCAAGCCGGCGGCAAAGCCGGCGGGCAAGCCGGCGGCAAAGCCGGGGGGCAAGCCGGCGGGCAAGCCGGCGGGCAAGCCGGCGGCAAAGCCGGTGGCAGAGCCGGCGGCAGAGCCGATCGGGGTTTCGAGGATGGGCTGATGGATGACGGGGTCGGGGGGCGCGTGGCCGGGGATCGGGTGGATCCGCGGGCGCTGCGGCATATTCACGTGCCGCATATCGACCGCTCGCCGGCCGAGGGCGCGGGAGGTGGAGGTGGGCCGCCGCCGCCCTCGGTGAGCATGCCCGACGACACGCAGGATCTGGGGCCCGTGGTGACGGTGGGGGACTTCCGGGCGCTGGATCCGCAAACCCTTTTGCGGCTGCTTTCCCAGGCGCACGTGGACTACTTCGTCTCGGACATCCGGTTCGCGGCCGGGGCGAAGGCGGGGGAGTTCGTGCAGCTCCGCTACCAGCTCGGCGAGCGGGGGGAGCCCTGGGAGCTGCACTCGGGCTCCTTTCCCCTGGACGTAGATAGCTGGACGGACATGCGGGAGCAGCTCGAGGAGCACATCAAGGAGACCCGGGGCGGCCTGCCGCTGGAGCAGCTCGGGAGCATCGCGGTGCGGATGGTCTACTTTCACGACGCCCGGGCCCACGTGTCGCCGGAAGGACCCGAGGCGGCCCACGGGGCGCTGGCCCATCCGCTGGACTTCGCCTGTTGGCTGAAGATGACCGTGCAGGAGTTCGCCGACTTCGTGGTGGACGGGACCCTGCCCCGGGTGGTGCGCGTCGGGCTGGACGCGAGCTACCACTGGCTCGGGCCGGACACGCCGCGCCCCTTCGGCTACACGAAGCACTGGCGGTTTTTCGCCGAGGTGCTGATGGCCCTGTCGCGCACGGTCAGGCGCCCCCTGGATCGGCGGGATCCCCTGGTGGAGCTGCTGCTTTCGCAGACCCACGACGACGTGGCGGACATGGTGCTCGGGCTGGGGCTCAAGGACCGGCGTAGCTATGAGAGCGCGGCCCGGGTGTACCGGCCGCGGGTGGAGGTCTCCTTTGCCGCCGATGAGCTGTGCGCCCGCTTCGAGGACCCCCAGGGGCTAATGCGGCTGTACGCCATGGATCTGCCGGGGGGGGACTACCAGCGCCGAATCGAGGGCAACCGCGTGGAGCTACGGCGCACCTACCTCGTGGCGCCTTGATCGCGGGGAAGGAGAAAATCGGGAACCTCTCCGGGGGCAACGTGTCTCACGCCCTGTAACCGGCTGCTGCGGACGCAAGAGCCCAGCAGAGACAGCGAGGCGAAGGAAAACGCGCGGTAGCCGGTGCCAATCGAGCAGCGCCTGAAGTGGCAGCCCACCCCGGGGAGGCGGGGGCGCGGCAGGCCCGGGCTCGCGTGCCGACACCGAAGCGCAGCAGCGCAGCAGCACAGCAGCGCAGCAGCGCGACGGTGGCCGGCGCCCGAGGCGGGGCGGCACGCCGGGGGGTTGCTGTGCGCGGACGGTCTGCGAGGCGCGAGCCCCCTCGGGCAATGCCCCTCGGGCAATGGAGAGCCCCCTTGGGCAAAGGAGAGTCCCCATGGAAAGACACGCACGCGAGCCTGACACCGAGCACGAGCACGAGCACCCACACGAGCACGAGCACGAGCACCCACACGATGTCCGGACCCCGGCGCGGGCGCCGGTCGAGCGGGCGCCGGTCGAGCGGGCGCCGGTCACGCTGTCGCTGGAGGTGTGGCGCCAGGGCAGACGGATCGCGGCCCATCGGCTCGCCGGCCCGGCCATCAAGATCGGCCGGCTCTCCTCGGCCCAGCTCCGGCTGGAGGGGGACGAGGCGGTGGGGCGGGTCCACGCCCTGCTGCAGGTGAGCGAGGCCGGACAGTGCCAGGTGGCGGATCTCGGGTCGGCGGCGGGCACCTGGCTCAACGGGCAACGGATCAACCGCGCGGCCCTGCGGGTCGGGGATCGTCTCCGGCTCGGCGAGACCGAGATCCGGCTGCTGCAGGTGGACGTGGCGACGGCGGCCGTCCCGCGCACAGCGGCCACCCCGCGCCCGGACTCCCCGGCAGGCACAGCGGCCACCCCGCGACCGGCTTCCCCGGCGTTCACAGCGGC
>CAYFWA010001118.1:0-2191 GCA_964346625.1 uncultured Myxococcales bacterium | reverse complement strand
GGCAGCGGCGCGGCGGCGGGCAGCGGCGCGGCGGCGGCGAGCGGCAGCGCGGCGGGCAGCGGCGCGGGCGTGATGTGGTGGCCGCGCTCCGTGGCGGGGGAGGCCCCCCAACCCTTCATCGCGGTGTTCGCGGTGTTCTTCCCCGCGGTGACCGGGTTCACCCAGGGCGTATCCATGTCCGGTGACCTGCGCGATCCGCGGCGGTCCCTGCCGGTGGGCACCTTCGCTGCCATGGGCGTGGGGGTGGCGGTGTACGTCGGGCTGCTGGTGTACGCCGCGCTCATGGCGTCGCCGGCCCAGCTCCGCGACCTGGACGAGATCGTGTTCAAGAGCCTGGCCGCGGTGCCCTGGCTGGTGACCCTGGGGATCTGTGGGGCCACGCTCTCCTCGGCGCTGGGCTCGGTGCTCGGGGCCCCGCGGATCCTGCAGGCCCTCGCCCAGGACGGCGTGGTGCCGCGGCTGCTGGCCCGCGGCCACGGCCCCACGCGCATGCCGCGGCTGGCCACCCTGGTGGCCCTGGCCATCGCCCTGACCGGCGTGGCGCTGGCCTACACGAGCCCCTCGGGGCTCAACGCCATCGCCGGGGTCATCACCATGTTCTTTCTGGCCTCCTACGGGTTCATCAGCCTGGCCTGCGGCCTGGCCACCTGGGCGCGGACCCCGAGCTTCCGGCCGTCGTTCCGGGTGCCGGCGCCGGTTTCGCTGGCCGGGGCGGGGGGCTGCTTCTACGTCATGTCCCTGATCAACCTGCCGGCCATGCTGGCGTCGGTGCTGATCGTGGGGCTCATCTACGTAGCGCTGACCCGACGCCAGCTCACCAAGACCTGGGGAGACCTGCGCCACGGCCTGTGGGCGGCGCTGATCCGACGCGGCCTCGACGCCCTGCGGTCGGTGCCCTACCACCCGCTGAACTGGCAGCCCCACCTGATGGTGCTCGGCGGCTCCCCCCTGCAGCGGCCCCACCTGCTGCAGCTCGGCCACTGGGTGGCGGGGCAGCGCGGCCTGGTGACGTACTTCTTCTTGATCCCGGGCGAGCTGGAGCAGGAGGCCGGCAAGCTGCGCGCCCGGGAGGCCACCCTCCAAAAGCGCCTGGCCCGCGACTACCCCAACGTGTTCACCCGGGTCCAGATCTGCGAGGACCTGTTCCCCGAGGCCCTCACGGCGGTGCAGGCCCACGGGCTGCCGGGCTTTGCCCCCAACACGGTGCTGGTGGGCTGGTCCCGCGACCCGGAGGCCGCCGAGGAGTACACGCGGATGCTCAGCGGGCTGGTGGCGCTCGACAAGTGCCTGCTGCTGCTTTCGCACCAGCCCCGCTGCGGCTTCGGCCGCCGGCGCGAGATCGAGCTGTGGTGGGGCGGCCTGCAGCACAACGGCGGCCTGATGATGCTGCTGGCCGCCCTCATCCGTGAGTCGGAGCATTGGAAGGACGCCCGGGTCACCGTGCGCATGATCGCCGATCCCGACCAAAAGCCGGAGCTGCTCCAGGCCAACCTCGAGCGCATCATCGAGGAGGCGCGCCTGCCCGCCACCGCCGAGGTGATCGTGTCCGGCGCCGACGCCAACGCCAACGCCGACGCCAAAGCCGACGCCGACGCCAGCGCCGACGCCAAAGCCGACGCCGACGCCAAAGGCGGCGCTGAAGCCAAAGCCGACGCCGACGCCAAAGGCGGCGCTGAAGCCAACGCCGGCGCCGATGCCAACGCCGGCGCCGAAGCCAACGCCAACGCCAACGCCAACGTCCCGGACGATCCGGACGCTCCGGACACACCCGCGACCTCTCCGCTGGACATCATCGCCGCGCGCAGCCGCGGCGACCTGGTGCTGCTGGGGTTGCGTCCCCCGGCCGAGGGCGAGGCCGCCGCCGACTTCGTGGCCCGTGTCAACGCCCTGGTGGACCGGCTGCCCACCTGCCTGCTGGTGAAGGCGGGCAGCGACTTCGAGAGCCCGGAGATGCTCTTCGAGCAGGAGTACACGCCCAAGCGCCGCCGCGCCCCCCGGACCGCCCCGGTCTTCGAGGCCGACGAGGCCGACCTGGAGGCCTCCCCCCACCCCCTGGAGGGACAGGGACAACGTCGCGAGAAGTAGCCGCTCACCGAAGCCGCCGGCGCCAGCACTCCGGGAAAGCCTGGGTCGCGATACTGCGGCTCGAGCGCCCAGCTACCGAGCTCGTGCTTCCCCTCACCCCCGAGAA
>CAYFWA010001117.1:0-2192 GCA_964346625.1 uncultured Myxococcales bacterium | reverse complement strand
CCCAGATCTGAAATACAACCGAAACGGATCGTTTATTTTGCGGAGCCTCCTAAGGGAGGAGGGGACGGTGTTCGTTTTTTCCAATTCGATCTGGAACTGTTCGATATCAGTGAACGTCAGGCACTTCACGCGCGTGGCCCCCGATGGTCTCGAGGTCGTTACGCCCTGATCTGTTGGCAGAAGACGTACGCGACGCAGTGCTGAGGTCGGGGCGCGGCGAGTACGTACTTGGACGCCGGTCACTTGCCATGGCGTTCAGTGGGTCTCCCGCGCCTGGTTGCCTGGACCCCACACCTCGGCTGGAAGCCGCTGCCCTTGCGCTGGACCCGGATCTCGCGGCCCGCCACGTGTGTCTTTCTAGCCGGTTTGTGCTATCCCAGACAGCATGCCAGGGGCTCGAGGCCAGCGCCGGCTGCCGGTGTTCGCGTACCTGGACGTGGACAAGACGCCGCTCTACCGGGCGATCATGGCCGTGTTCACGCGGACCAAGGAGCAGTTCGGCATCCACCTGCGACCCGCAGAGGTGCTCGCCGCGCTGGGTGAGGCGCGTCCCGATGGGCAGGACGCCCGCGAGGCGCACGAGGCGCGCGAGGCGCGGAGCGGTGAGGGCGGCGTCGGTGGGGGCGGCGTCGGTGGGGGCGGCGCGGAGGAGGAGGGCCTGGAGCTGGCCGAGGTGGAGGCGGCGCTCAAGCAGCTCGCGGCCTGGGGGAACCTGCGGGCGGATCCGGACACGGCGGACGTGGCCACGGTGGAGGAGTTTTACCGCGAGCGGCTGCTGTATCAGCTCACGCGGGCGGGCGAGGCGGCCGAGCGGGCGGTGACGCTTTTCGAGGAGCACATCCGCACGCCCGGGGAGCTGCAGACCGCGGCCCTGGGCGACATCCGCGACCTGCTCGGCGAGCTGGAGGAGCTGGCCCGGGCGGGGCGAAGGCCCGCTGGCGAGGCGGAAAGGCCGGCGGCCGGCCCGGAGGCGCTGCCGGACGCGCTGCCGGACGCGCTGCCCGACGCGCTGCCCGACGCGCCGCCGGACGCGCCGCCGGACGCGCTGCCGGACGCGCTGCCGGACGCGCCGCCGGACGCCGGCAAGGTCTACCGCGCCCTGGAGGCGCTGCGGGGGCGGTTCGAGCAGCTCACCGACCGGGCCCAGATCTTCATGGGCGGCCTGCAGCGGGCCATGGACCTGCACGGCGCCGAGGAGGAGGCGTTCCTGGCCTACAAGGAGCGCCTCATCGACTACCTCGAGCGGTTCGTGGGGGAGCTGCTGGTCTACAGCAAGGTCATCGGCGAGGCCATCGAGCAGCTCGAGGCGCTGGGGGTGGACCGGCTGCTGCGGGCCGCGGCCGAACGTGAGGTGGCCGATCGGGTGGATCCCGGCCCGACGGCCCGGCGCGAGGCGCTGACGACCTGGCGCCGCCGCTGGCAGGGGCTGCACCGCTGGTTCATCGGCACCGCGGACGCGCCCTCGCAGGCCGCCACCCTGCGGGCCCGCACCCGCGCGGCCATCCCGGCGCTGCTGTCCGCGGTGGCCGCGCTGCACGACCGGCGGGTCCAGCGCACCGACCGGCGCGAGGACTTCCGCGCCCTGGCGCGGTGGTTCGCCGAGGCGCCCTCGGATCGCGAGGCCCACCGGCTGTGGCACGTGGCCTTCGGCCTCGGCAGCGCCCGACACCTGCGGGTCACCCCGGAGACCCTCACGGCCTGGGAGGCGGTGCCGGCCCCGGCCCGGGCGGCCTGGGCCGCCGCGCCGCGACTGCAGGTGGCGCCGCGGCTACGGCGCACGGGCCGCTACAACCGGCGCGGCCGGCCGCGCAACGTGGTGGACCGCAGCGCCGACCGCGCGCGCCTGGCGGCCCACGCCGAGCGCGAGGCCCGCCAGATCGCCGCGGCCCGGGCCCGGCTCCCGGCGGGCCGCCGGGTGCGGCTCTCCGAGCTCGAGCCGCTGCCCCCGGCCTCCTTCAGCCTGCTGCTCGAGCTGCTGGGCGAAGCCCTGGCCCACGCCCGCCCGGACCAGCCCGCCGTGGAGACCGCCTCGGCCGACGGCTCCTTCCACGTCCGGCTCGAGCCCATCCCCGGGGCGCCCCAGGCAAGGCTGCGCACCGCCACCGGCACCCTGCGCGGCCAGGATTGCTGGCTGGAGCTCGCGCCGGCCCAGGGGACCGAGAACGCTCCGAACGCGGCGCTCTCCTCCGATT
>CAYFWA010001116.1:0-2192 GCA_964346625.1 uncultured Myxococcales bacterium | reverse complement strand
AGTCAACATGTCATCAGCGCGGAACAAATCCCGTTGAGAAATTCGGACAGAGCCAAATGTCTGGGTAGTTTTCGGGCCGGGCTTCGTCAGGGGGGCCGGGCGCTGCTCTACGCTGGCGTTTGGTCCAAAAAGCAGTATAAATACCGCCATCAGGGACGGCGCGGCCCACGCGCCGGGATTCCGGAAAGAGGGAGTCGGGGAACGCAGGGCTGCCCAGCGAAACACCGAAGGACGACGAGACATGACCCTGAACGGCAAGCGAACCTCCATCGAGTTCATCGACACCTCGCTTCGCGATGGCCACCAGTCGCTGCTGGCCACGCGAATGAGCACCGAGCAGAGCCTGCGCGTGCTGCCCCTGCTGCGCGACGCGGGGTATCGCATCCTGGAGCTGTGGGGCGGCGCTACTCTGGACGCAGCCCTGCGCTTCACCGGCGACGATCCCTTCGAGCGGCTCGCGCGCTTCCGGGAGGTGCTCGGCCCCGACGTGCAGATCCGCTCCCTGTCGCGGGGGCAGAACCTGTTCGGCTACGCCCCCTACCCCGACAACGTGGTGGAGGCGTTCATGAAGGTGGCCGTGGCCCACGGCAACGACCGCATCCGCATCTTCGACGCCCTCAACGACGTGCGCAACCTGCAGACGGCCATCCGCGTGACGCGGGCCGAGGGGAGCCACGCCGAGTGCGCGCTGAGCTACACCACCAGCCCCGTGCACGACCTGGAGCACTTCCTCGGGTTCGCCCGGGCGGCGGTGGCGGAGGGGGCCGACTCCCTGGCCATCAAGGACATGGCCGGCCTGCTGCACCCATTCGTGGCGTGGGAGCTCATCGAGGGGCTCAAGACCACGTTTCCCGACCTGCCGGTGACCCTGCACACACAGACCACCAACGGCCTGGCCAACGCCACCGCGGTGGTGGGGATGCTCGCCGGCGTGGACTCCATCGACACTGGCCACGGTCCGCTGGCCGGGGGCACGGCGCTGCCTCCGGTGGAGCTGATGCAGTACTTCGCCGACGCCCTCGAGCTCGAGACCAACGTGGACCGGCAGTCCTGGGGGCGCATCCACCAGGAGCTGGCCCGGATCCGCGAGGAGCTGCGGGACACGGACGCCGACCCCGAGCACCCGGGGCGCCCCTGGCCTGTCGAGCCCTCGCGAGACGTACGGGCGAAGGTGGAGCGGGCCATCGAGCTGCTCCAGGCTCGCGACCGGGCGAAGGCCGACGAGGCGATCCGGGTCATCGAGCAGGAGATCATGGTGCCCCAGGGCTACCCCGCGGTGGATCCCCGGCAGCTCGAGGCCCAGATCCCCGGCGGGATGCTCAGCAACCTCCACCACCAGCTCAAGGATCAGGGCGCGCTCGACCGGCTCCCGGAGATCATCGAGGCGGTGCCCCGGGTGCGCGAGGACGCGGGTTGGGTGCCCCTGGTGACCCCCACCAGCCAGATCGTCGGCTCCCAGGCCGCCTTCAACGTGCTCACGGGTACCTGGTACGGCCACATCTCGCGACCCTTCGCCAACCTGGTGCTCGGGCGCTATGGCCGCACGCCCGGCCCAGTGAACACCGAGCTGCTCGGGCGCTGCGCCCGGGGACGCAAGCCGTACACCGATCGTCCCGCGGTCTACGCCGATCCCGTGGACATCGAGGCCGTGCGAGCCGAGCACCGGGAGCTCATCCGTCGCGACTCGGATCTGATGCTGCTGGTGCTGTTCCCGGGTCCGGCCAAGGAGTTTCTCCAGAAGCGAGCTTGAGTAACTCGCATCGCATTTCCCACCGCGTCCCCTTCCGCGCCTTGCCCGGCGGCGTGCTACACTGCGCTCCATGAGCACCGAGCGTCACCGCATCACCAAGCTCGTCGCGGGGGTGTACCGCGAGGTGGACGACGCTCTCGCCGTGGAGGAGGCGCTGGAGATCCACGTCGACGGGGCTCCCTACGCCGTGGTGATGCGGTCGCCGGGGCAGGATCTGGATCTGGTGCGGGGGTTCTGCCTCACCGAGGGCATCGTGACGCGCCCCGCGGCGCTCGAGGCGGTGCGCCGGTGCGAGGAGCCCGAGGGCGAAAACCGGGTGCTGGTCACCCTCGCCGCCGCCGCGGCGTCGCCCGCCGCGGCGACGCCCACCGCGGCCACCGCCGCCGCCGCCGCGACGCCCACCGCGGCCACCGCCGCCGCCGCGGCGACGCCCACCGCGGCC
>CAYFWA010001115.1:0-2198 GCA_964346625.1 uncultured Myxococcales bacterium | reverse complement strand
CCCTTAGCGTGTCGCATGGAGCATTGAGCAGCGTTGTACCGCATCGTCGCTAGAGACGCGGCCGGGGCCGAAGTCGGTTGGACCGAGATCGGCGAGGGCACCGGCTCGATCCTGGTGGGGCGCTCCCCCGAATCCCACATCCTGCTGGACCACCCCGGCGTGTCCCGGGAGCACGTCTTCTTTTACGTGCAGGAGGGGGAGGTGGTGGTGGAGGACAACGGCAGCGCGGTGGGGACGCTGGTGGACGGGTATCCGGCCGAGGGGCCGCTGTTCGTCGGCCCCGAGCACCGCATCGACGTGGGCCCCTTCACCGTGGAGATCCTGCCGATCGAGGGATCCTCGGTGGCGGTGGACGAGGGGTTTCAGCACGACGCCCAGGCGGTGGGGGTGCCGGCGGTGGTGGGCGCGGACGCGGCCTTCGACCCCACCCTCAAGCCCAAGCCGGGGCTGTTCAAGCTGGTGGCCATCAGCGGTCTGAGCGCGGGTACCGAGACCCCGCTGAGCTGGCAGGAGGACATCGACGTCGGCCGGGCCGAGGAGCTGGAAATCCCGCTGCAGGACCCCACGGTGTCGCGCCGCCACGCCCGGATGCGGATCACCGAGCAGGGGGTGCTGTTCATCGACCTGCGCTCCATGAACGGCACCTTCATCAACGGCGAGCGCGTCAAGCGCCAGGAGGCGGTGAAGGGCGACCGGGTGCGCTTCGGGGAGGTGGCCTTCGAGCTGGAGGCGGCTTCGGCCAAGGAGCTGGCCGCCCAGCAGGAGGGCGGTGGCAAGGTAAAGATAAGCCGCAAGCACCTCATCCTGGCCGGCGGCGGCGCCATGATCGTGCTGGCGCTGCTGGTGGTGGGCCTCATGGCCGGGGGGCCCGAAAAGAAGGCCCCCACCCAGCAGAAGCAGCGGACCACGTCGGTGGACTCCAAGCTGCAGCGCAAGTTCCGCACGGCCATCGCCAACGCGCGCACGGCCATGAACAAAAGGGACTGGGAAAAGGCCAAGCGCGTCCTGGAGTCCACCCAGGACATCTTCGCGCGCCACGAGACCCGGGACAAGCTGCTGCAGCAGGTCAACGAGGAGATGCACTTCGCCGCGATCCTGGAGAAGGCCAACGGGCTCTACGAGGGCGCCACCACCCTGGAGAACTATCGCAAGGCCCGGGACCAGTACGAGCTAATCCAGCCCACCAGCGACTACTACGGCGAGGCGCGCATGAAGCTGGAGAAGGTGCGCATCTGGTTGGCCAAGTACTATCTCACCGAGGGGTTGACCTACGCCAAGGCGCGCCGGCTCAAGAACCGGATGAAGGCGGCCAAGTACCTGTGCAAGTACTTCACGCTGCTGCCCGAGTACTACCGGCCCGAGGGCAACGAGGAGATGCACCGCCAGCGGCTGCAGCGGCTGGAAAAGCGCATCAAGCGCTATCGGCGCAAGTACGAGACGTGTCAGGCCAAGCGCTACCTCAACCCGGAGGTGGGGGCGGACCGGGGGGCGGCCACCGATGCCCTGGCGGAGCTGAAGAAAAAGCACCAGCTCGAGCCGCTGGTGCAGGCAATCCTGCTTTATTACAAGGGCAAGCTCGACGAGTCCATCGGCCGGGTCCAGAAGCTGCAGGACAACCGCCGGCTGCGGCGTCACCGGGTGATGCTCAACGGCGTGTACAACAAGCTCACCTACATCAAGGGGCAGTACAACGCCGGCACCGGCTTTCTGCAGGGGGGCAGGCTCCGGGAGGCCCAGGACGCCTTCGACAGGGCCCTGGCCAAGGACGCGGAGCTCATCCCGCCCACCCTGGAGAGCCACGTGAAGCAAGAGACCGGGCGGCAGCTCGCGGACGCCTACCTCGAGCGCGGTCGGCGCGAGTACGACCGCAGCCGCTACCAGGACGCCTACCGGTTCTGGCACCGGGGCAAGCAGGCGAACCAGAACCACGTGGGCATCAAGAACGCCCTGCTCAAGCTCGAAGCGGTGGCCCGCAAATGGCTCAACGAGGCCAAGTCCCTGGCCGACGCGAACAAGGCCGACGAGGCGACGGCGAAGTACGAGGCCATCCGCCGGGTCACCGAGCCGGGCTCGCGCTACTACACCGACGCCACGCAGGCCCTGGCCGAGCTGAAGCGCGGCCAGTGAGGGAACGCAGGGCCGTAACGCGGGCGACGCGGGCGACGCGGGCGACGCGGGCGACGCGGGCGACGCGGGCG
>CAYFWA010001114.1:0-2204 GCA_964346625.1 uncultured Myxococcales bacterium | reverse complement strand
TGGCGAGCCGCGACCTGGCGAGCCGCGACCTGGCGAGCCTCGACCTGGCGAGCCTCGACCTGGCGAGCCTCGACCTGGCGAGCCTCGGCCTGGCGAGTTTCTGGATGGCCCGGAGTGGCACCACCCGTACAGCCGATCAGCCCCATCACGGTCCAGATCTGCAGGAGCACGGCCCACATCAGCGCTGCCGCTCCATTCACCCGGAAGCGTCCGCGAGGGTCTTGATCGTCCGGCGTCATCGCTCGCCTCCTCTGCGTCTCTGAGTCCGTGGATCCATGGTTGTTCTCTCGCGATCTCCCATGATGCGGGCGAGGCTCACGAAACAGCGAGGCCCGCGGTGGGTGTGGGGGGGCCGTCTCTCACCCCATGGGGAGGTGGGTCGTTCACCCGACGGGGGGGGCTCAAGGATGCACCTCCACCGAGTGCAGCGACATCCAGAGCACGCCAGTTTCGCCCTGGCCTTCGTCCACCCAGTGGATCCCGCGCACGGGCACGGGGTGCGCGGGCATTGGATCCAGGAACAGGCCGAGGTCGCTGGCGCAGTGGAACAGCGCGCCGAGGTCGAGGTCGTAGTCGACCTCCTGGCCGGCGGTGGTGAGGC
The DNA here is from genome assembly GCA_964346625.1 of uncultured Myxococcales bacterium. Classification (GTDB taxonomy): domain Bacteria; phylum Myxococcota_A; class Polyangia; order HGW-17; family JAJRWW01; genus CAYFWA01. Next base: position 1,603 of record CAYFWA010001114.1, on the reverse strand, counting down.
GCGTGACGGGGAAGCCGCACAGGCGGTCGACGTCCTCGGCGTCGAGGAAGGCCAGATCCGCCCCGGGGAACAGGTAGGACTCCTGGACGGGCCAGTTCCAGTCCACGGCGCCGGCGCAGTCGCCCGTGGGCGCGGCGTCGTCGCAGGAGTCGATGCCGTGGTGCAGCAGGTCCACGAAGAGCATGCGCGGCACGCCGGCCCACTGTGCCACGGCCCACATGCGGAAGACCATCACCGCCGCGCAGTTGGCGCAGGTGGGAGGCGAGAGCTGCTCCACCCTGGCGCTGAAGCGGACGTGCCGCGGCAGCGGGTGGGGATCGCCGGGCGGGGCGATCCACGCCACGGGCCGGCCGTTGCCGCGGGTCTCGTGGGCGCCGATGGACAGAAAGGGGATGGTGATGCCGCAGGGCGCCTCGGTGGCCTGGTAGGAGAGGTCCAGGGCGAGGTGGGCGCGGTTGAACCCCTCCTGCTGGGCGTCGTCCATGCGGAAGCCCATGAGGCCCTGCAGGGGCAGTGAGCGGGCGAGGGAGAGGTCCGGCGGTCCGCTGTTGCAGGTGTTGTCGAAGGCGGGCTCGTTGTTGAGCTCCAGGATCCAGAAGTGCTCGTCGCCGGGATTGAGGTTCTGGGACCAGTAGTGGCTCTGGGCGCCGTAGACCGTGTCGCCCGTGACGCAGCCGCCGTTGATGGCGCTTTCGAAAAAGCAGCCGCCGGGGCCGGCGAAGGGGTACCGGAGGGTGATGGGGTTGCTCGCCAACCCCTCGTCCGGGGCGTCGTAGGCCGTGCGCACCGCGGCGACGGCGAAGCCCGGATCCCACAGGCCGGCGTCGTAGCTGCAGCCGGCGCCCCGGCAGGGCGGGCAGTACCTTCGCGCCTGGTCGCAGTGGGAGGCCATGGCGCAGCGGGGATGGTGGTAGGTCACGAGGGGGTGGCCGGTTTCGAGGCCGTCCACCACCGCCCAGGTCTCCCAGCGGCCCAGGAGGTCGGATTCGCAGTCGTCGAGGGGCTGGTCGTTGCTGACCTCGAGCAGGTAGCTCCCCTGGGCGTCGAGCTGCAGGGGCGGGCTCACGGCGGACTCGGGCGCCTCTACCACCGTGGCGTCGTGGCAGCTCACCTGGCGGTTATAGACGCGGACCTCGGCGCCGGGGCGGCCGGTGACCTCGTAGCCCACCAGCACGTCGGGGGCGGGGTGGGCCACGCTGACGTCGACGCACTCGGTGGGCGGGATGCGGCGCATCGCCGGTCGGTCGTAACAGGCGCCCTGGTGACAGTACTGCGTGGCGGGACAGGCGGGGCCGGTGCCGCAGGTCTCGGTGGCGGCGTCCGGGGTTGTCCCATCGGGGGCGGCGTCAGCGCGCGCATCGGCGCGGGCGTCGGGGCCGGCGTCGACGCCCGGTTTGGCGGAATCGCCGCAGCCAGCCAGGACCAGCAACGCCAGCGCGAACGCCAGCGCGAACGTCAGCGCGAACGTCAGCGCGACGCTCCCCCTTCGGCTACTCGAATACAAGACCGTCATCCTCGATCTCCATGAATGTCTTTGGGGACGGGCTGTCGTTCGCCGACATCCCAACCGGGCCGACATTCCAACCGGGCCGACATTCCAACC
>CAYFWA010001113.1:0-2205 GCA_964346625.1 uncultured Myxococcales bacterium | reverse complement strand
GGCGCCGAGGCGCCCGGCTGGCAAGGCGCGAAGAGGGCGAATATTGCGAGATATTTAACCGATGAGCCGCTGGTGACTGGATCATTCCAGCAAGCTGGAATGATCCAGTCCAGACCCGCGAGCGAAGCGAGCTCACGCAGCCAGCCGGGATGGATCGGCGGCCTGAACGATCAGATAATTCGTGATCGGGGCCTTAGACTGTTGCCAACAGCGCAAATGACTCATCACGGATTTGAAGCACCGCGTCAAACGCATCAAGACCCGGCTCGCGGATCAGTGAGGGGCCTACTGCGAAGCAGGCTGTAGATCTCCCGGGCCGAGGTCGGGGTGCTCGGGGTCTCGCGTGAGAACCAGCAGGTCCGCGCGCCGCCCCGGGGCGAGCACGCCCCGATCGTCGAGGCCGAGCATCGCGGCGCTGGCGCCCGTGGCGGCGGACAGGCTGGCGCGTGGCGACAGGCCCACCTGCCGGAGAAGCTGGATCTCCCGCCAAAGGCTCGCGCCCGCCGGGACCCCGGCGCGTGGGGCGTCGGTCCCGGCGAGCAGGGGAACCCCCGACTCGTGCAGTCGCGCGAGGAACCCCATGACGCGGCGCCAGGTGGGCTCGCGCTCGGCCGCTGGCAACGGAGGCCAGCCCGGCATCACGGAATCCCGGGCCCAATTCGGCCCCGCGGTTCCGGCAGGCGGGCTCGCCCCGGAGTCGTGCGTGGCCTCGGATCGCGACGGTGCGCCGAAGACGTAGGCCTCCAGCGTGGCCAGGGTCGGCACCAGGGCCACGCCGTGCTCGCGGAGCGCCCGGGCCAGGGCGGACACCTCCGGGCCCTCCAGGTCCACGCGCTCGAACCAGCCCACCAGGGGGTGCACGCGCCCGGCGCGCAGCTCGTCCACGTACTGCGCGCGGTGCGTGGTCGGTAGCAGGTCGGGGTGCTGCGGGCAGGCGTGACACAGCAGATGCACGCCGAAGCGCGCGGCCTGAAGCCAGCTCGTAGCGGCCACGTCGCCGATGACCCGCACGTCGAGGGCGCGGGCCTCGGCCGCGGCCGCCGCGAGCAGCGGCGCCGGCAGGCGGCTGTAGACCTTGATGAAGTGCACTCCGGCATCGATCTGCGCGCGCACGGCGGCGCGGGCCTCTGCCGTGGTGGCGACCCGCACCGCGTCGGCGCGCCGGCTCTGGGGGCCGTCGATGGGCGGACCGGCCCGGCGCACCGCGGGCCGCGCGTCGCTGTTGCTCGACGTCCCTGCCAGCGCCTCCGGGCTCGCTGCCGGCGCTGGATCCGGTCCCTGAGGGACTCTCGGCGGGAGGGGGTGCGCCGGGTCCACCACCGTGGTGAGACCCTGGCCCACCAGGCCGTCGAGCACCGTCGCAGAGTACAGGTGCAAGTGGGCGTCGATGAGACCGGGGAGGACCCAGAGCCCAGCGAGCGAGCGGAAGATGGCGTCGGACGGAGCGGGCACCGCATCAACGGGTCCCGCCTCGACGATGCGGCCCTGTTGGATGATCAGCCGGGCGTCGGGCGACGGCGGCGCGCCCGTACCGTCGAGCAGGGTGGCCCCGGTGAGGACGTGGCAGCCGGTCAGGGAGGCGCGCATGACGCGAATCACCCGGGTCCCAGCCGGGCGCTTTCACCCTTCAAGTTGGCAGTGGTTCATCGTAATCGAGGATGGGGGGCGACGCATATGGGGGGTAGATCTGGGCGTCCACCTCCGCGTCCTCGAGCTCTCCGCCGTCCTCGGCCACGCCGCCGTCCTCCACGATGACGCCATACAGGTCGATGTTCCCCCCATCCACGCCGGCGTCGAGCCCCGCGTCCGGCCCCGCCACGCCGTAGAGCTCCTGGTTGCCGCCGTCCACCTCCACGCGGGCGTCGCCCGAGGCGTCCTCGTCCACCCCCACGTTGCGCATGGTGCACCCGGTGGCCCCGGCGCCGGCCGTAGCCGCCACGCCCAGGGAGGCCGCCAGGAGCGGGGGCCCGAGCCATCGTCCGAGCAGGTAGGGGCGCTCACGGCGGCGCCGACGCCGTCGCGAGCGCGAGCGGGGATCCACCCGCCCCGCGTCGATGTCGGCGATCACCTCGTGCAGGATCTCCCGGATCTCCCGATCGCTCATGACCATCCTCCATGGACGTGATTCCTCAATGGTAACGATTGAAACAGAAACCGGCCACCATGTAAAACCGCCGTGCTCGTTGAGGGGAGCGCGGAGGCCCG
>CAYFWA010001112.1:1378-2211 GCA_964346625.1 uncultured Myxococcales bacterium | reverse complement strand
ACCCAAGCTCCTCCCTCGCGCGCGTCGATCACCACGGTGCACCCCCACCAGCGCGCTAGCGACTCTGGATGCAGCATCGCCCGATATACCTGGCGGGGCTCGCTGTGCACGACGATTGGCTCGGACTGGCTCATGACACACTCCGTCTCGATGATTCTTGAGATACCGATTGTAGGCGGCGCCACCGGGGCGGGGCAAGTTTCGTGCCCGTGTACGGACGTTCGCTTCCCTCGGCCGAGCCCGGTGGACCGCGCTCCGCTCCGTCTCCCTCCGTCCCCAACCCGGTCTATCGAGCAGTCCCCCGATTAGGAGACCGGACCGTACGCGTATGTCAGCTCTTGCGCGGAATCCAGGCCCAGATCATCTCACACTCGACCGGCTCGGCGCCCGTCTCGTCGGTGACCTGTACCTGGACGGAGACCTCGCCCTTGTCATCCTGGGCGATGGCTTCGAGCTGGCTTTCGTCCAGGGTAGCCACCGCGCGGATGTCTCCCCGAGTTCGTTTCTTGAAGTTCACCTGGAGGGACTTCATGAGTGGGAGGCGATTGTCCGGCACATTCATGCCCACCACGAAGCCACTGGCGGTCTCTGCGGCCAAGGCCATGGCCGCGGCGTGGACCTGGCCGATGTGGTTGCGGTTGCGGCGTCGGTTGGCGACCCGCACGGCGACCCGGTCGTTGCTCATCTGCTCGATGACCATGCGGGCGTTGCCCACGAAGGGGACCAGGTTGCCCATCAGCAGACTGACGGCGCGGCGTCTCGCGGGCTCGGGCAGCCGCTGCAACCCGTGGATGATCCTGCTCAAACGATTCGGGTGGGACATGATTGCTCCC
>CAYFWA010001112.1:0-1278 GCA_964346625.1 uncultured Myxococcales bacterium | reverse complement strand
TGGTGCGGGTGCGGGCTCGAGCGCGCAGCTCCCTGGTGCGGGTGCGGGCTCGAGCGCGCAGCTCCCTGGTGCGGGTGCGGGCTCGAGCTCGCAAACCCCATCGGATACGAGGAACGCAGCGCTGAGGCTCCACAGTGCTTTCCGTTGCTTTCTGCTGCAGAGACACTGCCCGATTCGACACATCGCGTCAAGACTGCAACTCATCGGCGGTTGAGATTAGTCAAAATTTTTTATAGACAAAAGCAGATTAGAGCTTATGAATAAGAACATGATGAATGATCTACGAAAGACCGAAAATCTCTATCCGATGCGGGTCGTGACACGCCTCACGGGGCTGTCGGCCCATACCATCCGAGTCTGGGAGCGACGATATGAGGCCGTGACCCCGGAGCGGACCAGCGGCAACAGCCGCCGGTACTCGGCCGAGGACGTGCGCCGACTGACCCTGCTGCGGGACGCCACGGGCCTGGGATATCGAATCAAGGACGTGGCGGAGCTGCCGGACGACCAGCTCGAGGAGCTCGTGTCCAACGCCTCCGAGCCGGCCAACGGAATCGATATCACGGATACGCGCAACCCGACAGAGCAGCACCTGGACGAGTACCTCGACGCCGTGGCGCGGTTCGACTCACGCTCCGCGGCGGACATCCTCGCGCGCGCGGCCATGCTCATGGAGCCCTCCCGCTTCGTGCTGGAGGTGGTGTTGCCGCTTTTGCGCCAGACCGGAACACGGTGGGAGGAGCAGCGCTTCTCCGTGGCGCAGGAGCACCTGGTGACCCACCAGGTCCGCGGTTTGCTCGACACCCTGCTGCGGCTGACCTCCACCCAGGCCGGCGCCCCGCGCCTGTTGGTGGGGACCCCCCAGGGATTCTCCCACGAGTTCGGCGCGCTAGTGGGCGCCCTGCTCGCCGCCGCCCGGGGGCTGGATCCCATCTACCTGGGCGCGGACCTCCCGCTGGAGGACCTGCTGAACGCCATCCACAAGAGCCGGGTGGATCTCCTGCTGCTCGGGGTGCTCCACCGTCCGGAGCAAGCCGCGTCCGAACAGCTCGACGAGGCCCTACGCCGTCTGGTGGAGAAGGTGGAGGTCTGGGTGGGCCTCCCCAATGATCACCCCAACCACGGCCAGGTACCCGGGGTGCGCTACTTCGACCGCTTCGAGGATCTGGACATCGCCCTCACCCAGCGCATGACGGCCGGGCCGTAGAGCCGTAGAGACGGCCCGGGTCTCTCACTTCCACGGTCGCCCCGACCCGACCTGCCCCGACCCGACCTGCC
>CAYFWA010001111.1:0-2216 GCA_964346625.1 uncultured Myxococcales bacterium | reverse complement strand
TCGTCGACCGCGTCGGATTCGTCGACCGCGTCGGATTCGTCGACCGCGTCGGACTCGTCGTCGGAACCGAGGACCAGCACATCCACGGTGCGGCGCTGAGGGTCCACGAGCCAGTACTCGCCGACACCTTCAGAGGCGTAGAGCTTCGCTTTGATGCTGCGGTCGCGCTCGGTGGTGGTGGGGGAGCCGATCTCGATGACCAGGGCGGGGGCGCACTCCACGGCCCGCTGGGTGACGAAGGCACGCTGCCCCGGGCGCAGCACTAGCAGGTCCGGTTGCACCACCCGGGTGTCGCCGAAGAGCACGTCCAAGGGCGCGTCGAAGACGATGCCGTGCCCCTCCTGCTCGATCTGGAGCATGAGCTGAAGCTGGATTCGTTTGGAGACGGTCTGATGCACGGTGGTGGGCGAGGGGGTCACGTAGAGCTCTCCGTCGATGATCTCGTAACGATTGCGATCCTCGGGCATCAACCGCAGGTCCGGATAGCGCCACGTCACCCGGGCACGTCTGGGCTCGGTGCTCATGAAAGAATTGTACCACGTCGCCCGGAGCCCCGCTCACCAGACATGCTTCCGGCTCCGCCGGGTAGCGCGCCGGTGAACGCGCCCCGCTCGTTGCCGAACAGCTCAGCCTCCACCAGCGAGCCCGGCAGCGAGGCGCAGTTGACCTCCACCAGCGCCTGGTCCCGACGCAGCCCGTTGTAATGGATGGCCCGCGCGACCTGGCCCATGCCCGGGCCCGTCTCCCCGGTGATCAGCACGGGCGGGGGCATTTTCACCCGCGACGAGCGGCGGCACAGGGTGAGCACCTGGCCGAACACGTCCCGCATCTGCGGGCAGCTTCCCACCAGGCCTCCGAGCTCTGCCCCGCTGGCATCCCGACGCCGCAGGTACGACAGCTCGGTGCGCAGGTGGTGCAGCTCCAGCAGCCGGTTGAGGGTGAACAGGAACCGGTCCCGGGGCACCTCCGGGTCGAGCACCACGTCCGCCCCGGCTTGCACCGCGAACAGATCGTCGGACGCCTCCGGGGTGCTGTTGGCGCTGAGCACGATGATCCCGATGTGGGGATGCTCCAGCCGCAGCACCCGCAGCGCCGTGGTGAGCATCGGCTCCACGCCCTCGGCCCAAATGGCCAGCAGGTCCGGCGACTCGGGGAAGCCCAGCTCCTCGAATTTGCGGTACCCTTCGGCCAGACGCGGATCCCGCAGCGACACGCAGCGCACCCCCACCTCGCGCCCCCACCGGGCGAAGCGCGGTGGCGCCTCGGCCCCGGCCGACAGGAGGAGCATGGTGTTGCTCGTGTCGCCGCCGTTCATCATGCCGTTTCCAGCCGCAGCGTTTCCAGCCGCAGCGTTTCCAGCCGCAGCGTTTCCAGCCGCGCCGTTTCCAGCCGCAGCGTTTCCAACCGCAGCGTTTCCAGCCGCAGCGTTTCCAGCCCCTCGAACCTGTGCGATGCTCGTTCGGGATTTCATCGCGGACTTCGTTGCGCGTTCATCGCGTCGCTGCATCTGCTGGAGTCCCCGACCCGCATCGGCTCGCGTGCTCGTCTGCCGATCGCGCTTTTCGGAAAGCTGTCTCGACGCCTCGCGGACGCCAGGACCCCCTGCGAGACCACCATAGGCAGCGTCGGTTCCGAGCTTCAACACCCTTGCGCGACGGAGCCATTTGCGCTGTGGCCTCCGCCCGGCGCCCCGCCGGCCCCTGCCACGCGCCCCGCCACCCCCATCCCCTGCGGCGGCCGCCGCAGGGCGGCCCCCCGGCCCCGGTGATGCGCCACGAGGGCGGGCAAGCTGCCAGGATTCGATGTCCTTTTTCGCTTCCGGCGGGGGCCGGGGACGGTCCAGATGCTGAAGCGGGCGGTGCGCGGCGGCCCTGCCGCCCGCACCCCGCGCCGGGCTCGTGCTGACACGATGGTCGCCGCGCCACCTCGAGCTCGTGACAACTCACCAATCCGGGGGACGAAAACCGGGCCGGGGGCTGCGATCGCCCAGGGGACGCAGCCCCGACGCCGACGCGCGGCGATTGCCTGCGTCATCGGGGACTGCATCCGCCCATCCGCCCCTTGACCGATGACGGGCGCGGCCCGGCCGGGCTATGCTGCGGCCATGCTGAGGGCTCGCGCAAGAATATCTTCGAAGCACCGAGGGCGCCGAGGCGCAATGCTGTCAAGAAGCGAGGAGGGCGAATACATGGACGTATTTAACCAACGAGCGACGC
>CAYFWA010001110.1:0-2217 GCA_964346625.1 uncultured Myxococcales bacterium | reverse complement strand
CGGACGGGGTCCTGCGCAACGTCGGGGTGTTCTGCCCGCGCCGCCTGGATCCCGGCCGCACACCGCGGACGGGGTCCTGCGCAACGTCGGGGTGTTCTGCCCGCGCCGCCTGGATCCCGGCCGCACACCGCGGACGGGGTCCTGCGCAACGTCGGGGTGTTCTGCCCGCGCCGCCTGGATCCCGGGGAGCCCGGAGAGCCCGGGGCGGGCACCGCAGGCGCTCGCGAGGCGCTGCGACGGAGGCTGCGCGCGGGCGGCCATGGGACCGCCGACATCCGCACGGCGGTGCAGTGGCTGTGGGCGCCGCAAGGCGCGGCGGAGGCGCTTCATCGTCCGCTGCCCGTCCCTGCGGCCGGGCCGCCCGCCCCGGCGGCCGCCGCGACCGCGCCCGCGACCGCGCCCGCGCCCTCTTCCTGCTCACGTTTTCCCTACCCCGCATCCTCGCTGCGCTGCGTGGGCGAGGCCCTCGGCGCGGATCCCATCACCGGTGAGGGCCTCGCCGCGGCCCTGCTGCAGGGCGCCGCCGTGGCCGATCCCCGGGCCGCCGCCGCGGTGGCCCGCCTGGTGCGGCACCTGGATCAGTCCGCGCGGCTCGCCCCGGTGATCTACGGCCGCTTCAGCGCGACCCTGGCCGACCGTCTGCTTTTCGCCCCCGCGCTGGTGGACCGGGTCCTCGCCCGCTTTTGCGACACGTCGGTTCCGCCCGGGCAGACCCGCCAGGCCCTGTGGCAGCTTTTGCGGGGAGGGTAGGGCAACACGCCGCCGAGCGCGAGAAGCCGCGAGCCGCGAAACCGCGAAACCGCGAAACCGCGAAACCGCGAAACCGCGAGACCGCGAGACCGCGAGGCCGCGAGGCCGTGAGGCCGCGAGGCCGTGAGGCCGCGAGACCACGAAGGCGCGAAGCCGCGCACGCTCGAGCCCTCAGCGACCGCGGCTGTAGCGGGCCGAGAGCTGCCCCTCGATGAAGCGCTGCACCTCATGGGCGGGGGCGTAGATCCCGAAGTGGCCCTCGCACAGGATGTCGGCCTCGAGGGCCAGCAGGCGCTCCATGGAGCAGCGCCAGGCCGCCACGTCGGAGCCGAAGGCCGGGCTGAAAGGGCCGTGGATGTCCTGGCCGAACAGCACCCGCTGTCCGCCCCGCTCGCACAGGGCCGCGAGGGAGCCCGGCGTGTGCCCCGGCGTATGGATCAGCCGCAGGGCCCCGTCGGCGAAAGCGAGCGTCTCCTCTGGCACGTCGGCGGCCATCCGGTAATCCACCGGGCACGGCGGCAGGTCCAGCCCATACCAGGTGGCCGCCGAGCGCTCGGGATCACCCGTCTCGATCACCTCGGCGTCGGCCTCGTGCGCCACCACGCGGCAGCCCGACTCCTGCCGCACCTGCGCGGCGGCGCCCGCGTGGTCGATGTGTCCGTGGGTAAGCACCAGGGTGTGGATCGCCTCGGGAGACAGCCCCACCCCTTGGAGTTGCTCGCGGATCCTCGGCCAGCTCGGCCCGACGCCGCAGTCCACCAGCACCGGGTCTCCCAGGTCCAAGGCATACACCAGACAGTCGCGTGGATCGGACAGCTCGCCGCCACCCACCCGCCAGATTCCTTCGATGATTCGCTGCGCCATGCGGTCGTGCTCCTGCGGGTTCCGGGGCTCGCCCGACCTCAGGGCTCGCCCGACTTCTCAGGGCTGGTCGGGCTGGTCGGGCTGGTCGGGCTCGTCGGGCTCGTCGGGTTGCCGACGCTCCCGAGACGTTCGCAGAAAGCGTCGGTGGAAGCAACGGGGAGCGGCGCCGCCACGAGCCATTTGCGCTGTTGGCAACAGTCGAAAGGTATTCGCTTTATCGGCATCGCGAGCACAAGTTTCCCCCAGGGTTTAGGTCGAAATCGTGCTCCTGGCACCTCGGCGCTTCGGGAAGCTGTGAAATTTACCCCATAATACCGCCCCTCCGTCGCTCGCCACCACCGCGCCGCTGCTCGCCTCGCCAAAATGCGCCGCGGGCGAGCGCCGTCGCCACCCTCCGCCAAAGCACAACATGCCAGCGCGGCGTGGCTTGCCCCTCCGGTGGTTCGTAGCGGCACTTCTCGCGGCGAAAACCCGCGTAACGCACCAGCACGGCGCGGCGGTGCTACATCGCCAGACCTCGGCGCGAGTTGAGCCGATGGGACGCTACTGCGGCGTCATATCGCCGGACCTGAGCGCAGGAACGCCCGTGCTGACACCCCGCGA
>CAYFWA010001109.1:0-2228 GCA_964346625.1 uncultured Myxococcales bacterium | reverse complement strand
CCCCGAGCGCGGGCTCGTCCGCGTACGCCGCGACGGGAGCGTCCGCGAGGGCCCTGGCGAACGCCGCCGCGAGCGCGGACCCGTCCGGGCGTCGTGGATTCCCCCATCTCCCCATCCAACAGCGCTTGTGCAGCCGCCCGGCTCGTGGTGCTGCGCCTCGGGCGCTGCTGCGCGGCCGAGGCCTGGCCCGCGGTGGAGCGCGCCACCGCCGCCGAGCTGCGCGCCCTGGCCCTGGAGGTCAAGCTCGTGAGCCCCCCGGCCGGCAAGCCCCTCCGCACCCGGCACGCCCTGGCCGCGCTGGCGCGACGACACGGCGCCTGTGGCGCGCTGCGCATCGCCCGGCGACGTCGGCGGCCGGCCCCCCGCCGCGAGTCGGGTGAAGGGAACGGGGCCCGGGAGATCGTGAGCGTGACGCTCCTCGATCGCGTCACGGGTAAGTCGTCGTACCGGGATCTGCCGCGGCCCGCCGGCAAGGGCGCGGCCAACCTCGTGGCGCTGCGCGTGGTGGAGCTCTTGCGGGCGAGCCTGCTGGAGCTCCGCGTGGCCGGCCGCCGGCCGCGGCCCCGGCTGCCCGGATCCGTTACGCGGCTCGTCAACGACATCCCGGTGGAGCCCGTGGGCGAAGGCCCCGACCGGCGAGAGGACGGCGCGGGGCCGCGCCGGCGCCCCGGAGGGGATCGGCCGCCCGGGTTCCGGCGGGCCGGCCCGGGCCGCCATGGCCTGCGGCTGGACCTGACGGCCCTGGGCAGCCCGGGGGAGATCGGCGCCCTGGGCCAGCTCGGGCTGGCCTATCGCTACCGAGCCCTGGGCTGGCTCTCGCTGGAGCTCACCGCGGCCACCTCCGTGGTGCGCGGCGAGCTGAGCTACGACGGCATCGGCTCCACCTTCGACGTCGCGCTGCTCGCGGGGTGGCTGTGCTGGGAGTGGCCGGCGCTGGGGCGGCTGCGCGCCTCGATCGGGTTCGGCGGGGGCGTCGCCGTACCCTGGGCGGTGGGGCAGCCCAACCCGCGCTACGAAGCGGGCCGCGACGCCTCGCTGTCGGGCTACCTGGGGGCCGCGCTGCAGGCGGCGGTGGTGATCACGCCCCGGCTCTGGATCCGCCTGGGCTTCGAGGCGGGCGCCGCCCTGCCGGAGATCCGCGTGCAGTACGGCGGCCGGACCGTGGCCCGCTTCGGGCAGCCGTTGCTCGCGGGTCACGTGGGTCTGGAGCTGCGCTTGCCGCCGTGAGCGGGTACGCGCGATGGCGCGGGGACCGCGAGGGGAGCGGGGGGCACGAGGGACACGAGGGTCACCAGGAGTGCGGGTGGCGCGAGGGGCGCCGGTGACTCTACCGACGCCCGCGCCGGCGCGGCCTCCTTCGCCGTCGCTGGTGGAGCCAACCGAGCAGAAGGAGGAACCCCAGAGCACAGGGCGCCGCGGCCCCCCCCAACGATCCCGGGCTGGCGGCGGCGCCGGAGGGCGCGTGGCAGCCGCAGCCGTCGCGGCCCGCTCCAGGCTCCTGCACCGGCGGGAGCACCTCGAGGTGCGGGTCGAAGGTCTCGGGGTTGTACAGGGCCATGGCGGTGAGATAAACGAGGGTGGCGGCCCACAGGTGGGGGTTGGACACCCGCGTGGAGAAGGCGTCGTCCACGCCGTCGCCGTCGGTGTCCACGCCCACGAAGGTCTCGCCCATGATGGCCGTGTCGGGGGTGGCCACGAGGTCCACCATGGCCTGCAGGCCGGCCTCCACGTCGGCGCGATCCTGGGGGTCGAGCGCGGCGCCGGTCTCGGCCAGGGCCGGATCGGCCAGGGCGAGGGCGGCGGCGATGAGCACCTTGGTGAGGTAGGCGCCGTCCCCGGTGGCCGGGTCGAGCTGGGCCAGGGACTGCTCGAGGGTGGCGCGCAGGTGGAACACCAGGCGCTCGTCGTCGAAGGGGAGCATGCGGGCGGGCCACACGAGCCAGGCGCTGGGGCCGGCCTTGGCCATCTCGGGGTTCATGCTCTGCTCGAGGCCCTCGCGGAAGCGGCCGGTGTCCTCGTCGTACAGGTGGGTGAGCACGGCCTGCTTGAGCTCCCAGGCGCGGGTCTCCCAGGTGAGGGCCGACAGCAGCGCCTCGTTGTCCCCGGCGTCGGCCAGGGCGCGGGCGGCGCGGGCGGCGCTGACCAGGCCGGCGTACACGGTGACCGCCCCGTGCAGGGTCTGGGTGTAGGCGAGGTTGTCGTCCTCGTTGGCCGCGGCCTGCAGGCCG
>CAYFWA010001108.1:0-2230 GCA_964346625.1 uncultured Myxococcales bacterium | reverse complement strand
GCGTCATCGTGGCGTAGAAAGGGAGCCAGCGCATCGACTGCAGGCCGCCCCAGCTGCGGCGGCCGCCGCGGCCGCCGCGGGCGCGCCCGCTGCCTCGTCCCCGTCGGCAGCACCGCCGCGGGCCTGCAGCGCGATCCCGGCGAGCTCGGTGATGCCCCGCAGCGAGATCAAGGCCGGCGGCCGCAGCGCGCCCTGGCGCACCGCGGGCATCACGTCTGTGCCGCCGGCCACCAGGCGGGCGCTCGGGAAGCGCTCGAGCAGCTCCCAGAGCTCGGGAAGCGAGCCAGGCCTCAAATACCCATAGCGCGGCCGCGGGGCGCGGGTGGCGGTGAAGGTGCTCACGCGGCACTTGCCGCCCTCGCCGCCCTCGCCGCCCTCGCCGTCGCCCCCGTCGATGGAAGTGCTCTCGAGATCGGTCATGGCCTCTCTCCCGCCGGGCCCGCGACGCGCGCGCCCAGCTTCACGCCTGTAGTCTCACGCCACCATCTCACGCCACCATCTCACGCCACCATCTCACGCCACCATCTCACGCCTGTAGTCTCACGCCACCATCTCACGCCTGTAGTCTCACGCCACCATCTCACGCCACCATCTCACGCCACCACCTCACGCCACCACCCCCTGCTCGCGCAGGGCGGCGATCTCGGTGGCCGCGAGGCCCAGCTCGCCCAGGATGGTCTCGGTGTGCTCGCCGTAGCGGGGCGCCAGCGGCAGCGTGCGGTCCGCCTCGCGCAGGTGCGCCGTCTCCACCGCCGGGGGGGGCAGCCGGATCTCGCGGCCGTCCGGGGTCACGGTGCGGGTCTGGCCCTGCTGGTAGTCGGGCAGCTCCGGCACCCCCTCGATGGGCGTGATGGGGGCGTGGGGGATGCGCGCGGCAGACAGCACCTCGGCCAGCGCCGCGTAGGGCAGCCCCCGGGTGATCTCGCCGATGCGCCGAAACAGCCGATCCTTGTCCGAGCGGCGGCCCTCGTTGGTGCGGTAGATCTCCTCGTCCAGGGCGGCGAAGCGCGGGTCGGCCACCAGGCGCTGCCACTGCACGTCCGAGCCGATGGCGATGTAGATCCAGCCGTCGGCGGTCTCGTAGGCGTTGACCGGGATGAACTGCCGGTGCTCGTTGCCCGAGCGGCGCAGCTCCTCGGGGGGGCTCCCCATGTCCAAAAGCGGCGTGAAGGTGTGCAGCCACGACAGCGCCCCGCGGGACATGGACACGTCGATGGCCTGGCCCTGCCCGGTCTCGGCGCGCTCCCACAGCGCCCGCATCACCTGGGCGAACACCTCGTCGCCGGCCTTGTAGTCGGTGATGGGCGGCCCGCACTGCAGCGGCGGCCCGTCGGCGTAGCCGGTGAGATCCATGAAGCCGCAGCGCGCCTGCATCATGGGGTCGTAGCCCGGCACGGTGGGGTGCTCGAGGCCCATGGCCGAGATGGAGGCCCAGATCAGCGCCGGGTGCGCGGCTCGCAAGGTCTCGTAGTCGAACCCCAGCGCCCGGTGGTGCGCCGGCAGCGTGTTGGTGCAAAACACGTCCACCGGCAGCTCCCGCACCAGCCGGTGCAAAAGCGCCTGCCCCTCGGGCCGCTTGAGGTCGAGCACCAGCGACTCCTTGCCCGCGTTGGGGGCCACGAAGTAGCTGCAACGGTCCGCCCCGGCGCCCAGGTCCCGCCCGATGTGCCGATTGGGATCGCCCCGCGTGCTCAGGCCGGGCCGCGGCGCGGCCTCGATCCGGATCACCCGCCAGCCCAGATGCCGAAACCGCAAGGTGGCATAAGACATGGAAAGCGCCTGCTCCACGCTCACCACGATCTGGGGCCGCACGCCCGTGTCCGGCCCTGCGTCTGCACCCGGGCCTGCGCCAGTGCCCGCGCCCGCCACGCTTCCCGCGACCGGCCCCCCCTTCGATCCCGATGCCGATCCCGATGTCGATCCCGATCCGGTCATGGTTCGATCCACTCCCACCGGCCATTCCGGTGCCACCCATCCGACGCGTCGCAGGTCCGCCCGACGTTCACCCAACGCCCGCCGGACGTCCGCCCGGCGTAGGGCTCGCGCAAGAATAAGTTCGACGCACCGAGGGCGCCGAGGCGCAATTCTGTCAAGAAGCGAGGAGGGCGAATACATGGACGTATTTAACCGACGAGCGACGCAGACAGAATTGATGGATCGGCGGCCGAATGCCGGAGTTATTCTTGCGCGAGCCCTTAGGGACCGAGAGAACATAGCACGCACGGACCTC
>CAYFWA010001107.1:0-2236 GCA_964346625.1 uncultured Myxococcales bacterium | reverse complement strand
CTATTGCTCCAGCGGCTCGTCCTGCGTGGTACCCTCCAGCACGTTGTCCTCGAGCACGGCGCTGTCCTCGGACAGCACCACGCTGTACTCTGCGCCGTGGATCCAGCTCCGCCGGACCTCGCCGCCGGCCTGGTAGAAGAACATGCCCGACACCGTGGCGTTGGCGATGTCACAGGCCGAAGCGTCGAAGGTGGGCGCCGTGGTCACGGTCTGGCCGTCCACGTAGATCCCGAAGCCAAACTCGTCATCCGAGGCCTGGGGCGACACGTCGCGGACCGTGGAGCGGGTCATGCGGGCCGTCCCCCCGTACAGCGCGATGCCCTCGGCGCGGTGCTCCTCCAGCAGGCTGGCGTCGATCTCCAGGTCGGGGCAGCTACCCGCCGACGTGTCACACTGGGCGTACAGCGCGAGCCCCTCCTCGTCGGCCTCGGCCCCGGGGCGAGTCTGTCCCACGTAGGAGCCCGTGAGCGCCAGCCGCGAGCCCTGCAGGAAGATGCTGCCGTAGGTGTTGTTCATCAGGCCGCTGTCGGACAGCGCCAGGTCCGTGCAAAAGCCCGTGATCTGCTCGCACCGGGCGATGACCCCCTGGCCGGCCTTCAGGTTGCTCTGCTGGGCCTCGGTGTCCCGGATCAGGGCGCCCGCCACGTCGGCCTCGATGCCCGCCACGGTCAGCCCGGTCTGGTGGTTGCCCCGAAGCAGCAGACAGGTGGCCACGAGGGGCTCGCACACCGACAGCGACGGGTCGCACTGCGCCACCAGCCCGCTGCCGAACCGCTGATCGCCGCTCTGGGGCTGGGTGTCCCGGATCACGGTGTCGGTCACGGTGAGCACGGTCCCCAGGGCCATGATGCCGGCGGCGCGGTTGCCCGCCAGCACCGACCCGGTCACCGTCAGCGTGGGACAGTCCGCCGAGGTGGTGTCGCACTGGGTCTGGATCCCGATGCCGGCCTGGCCGTGGCCCGCGTTGGCCTGGGTGTCCGCCACCAGGGAGTCGGTCACCGTGGCCTGGCCACCAGCGAGCAGGATCCCCGACTCGTGGTTCTGCTCCACGATGATCCGCGTGGCGTCCAGCGTCGGACAGCCTCCATCGCCGAAGTGGTCGCAGCCCAGGTCTAGGCCGCGGCCGAAAGAGCCGTCCGGCGTGGGTCGGGTCCCTCGCACCACGCTATCGGCGAGGGTCACCGCACCCCCGTAGGCCAGCAGCCCCGCCGTGCGGGCCCCCGTGATCTTCACCCGCCGCAGCGCCGCGGTGGCGCCCCGCTGAAGGAACACACCGTAGTGCCCCGCGTCGGCGATCTCCACCTCGCGCACGCGCACGTCCACCGCCTCGTCCAACATCACCCCCGGCCCTGGCCCCGTGAGGCGCACGCCCCGAATCAGCGCACCGCTGGCCGCGGCGCCCACCGTGACCACCGGCGGGTCCTGCCCCCCGACGCTGGTGGCCTCGAGGGTGACGCGCCCCGGGCACCGCCCCACCAGCGACACCGGCTGGTCCAGCGTGACCCGCTCCGGGTAGGTCCCCTCGGCGATGGCGATCTGGCCGCCGGAGGAGACCACCGCCAACGCGTCGGCGATGGTGGTAAACGGCGCCGACGCGCTACCATCGGAGGCCCCGCCGGTGTATCCCGCGTCCACGTACACCGTGTCGGGGCCGGTCTGGATGCTCCCCCAGGTCCCGCTACCGCAGTCCCGGATGGGCTGGCAGCTCGTCTGCCCCAACACGGCCATCTCTCCGGCGCCACACTGCGCCGTGGGACGCACGGCCACGCAGCCGCCCGCCCCGTCCCCCTCGAAGCCCGGGGCGCAGCCCTCCCCCAGCGCGCACCGCTCCACGCCCACCGGCAGGCACCCGCCACCGAGCACGGGGATCTCATCGACGGCCGGGCACTCGTCGAAGTCCGGCATGCAGGCGACCTCGTGCTCCGTGGTCCCCTCTGGACACGGCGCCAGGTTCTCGTTGTTCGTGTTGTGGTTCCCCCCGCCCCCGGACTTATTGCCGCACCCGGCGCCCCCTCCCACTCCCATGAGAAGCCCGAGAAACCCGGCCCACGCGAGCCCCAACCCGAGCACCCGCGCCACATTCCAACCCGAGCGCCGTACCCGTCGCAAAGTGGTCCGACGGGGCAACCGACCCGCCCCCCCCGGGGATGTCACGCCAAAATGGCCGTCCCAAACCAGCATTCCCATGATCGGCCCCTTTCGTTCGCAGGGTTGCGCTCCACGGGCCGCCGAGCCC
>CAYFWA010001106.1:0-2237 GCA_964346625.1 uncultured Myxococcales bacterium | reverse complement strand
CCACGAGCCCGCCGGACCCCACGAGCCCGCCGGACCCCACGAGCCCGCCGGACCCCACGAGCCCGCCGGACCCACCGGTCACGCCTGACACTCAGGACCCGCCGGTGGACGAAGGCGTCTCCACGCCGCTGACCTGGCAGGCGCTGGAGGCGTACCTGCGGCGCGCCACCGGCGCCCACATCCAGCTCGAGGACATCCGCGAGCTGGGCGGCGAGGGCGTCGGCGAGGAGGCCCTCAAGCAGTTCGGCTATGGCCAACCCTTGCGGGTGGACTACGAGCGCGATGGGCGCTCCGAGGTGCGGGTGCTGCACCGGGTGAAGGAGAACGGCTTCGGGCGGGAGCGGTCCGACGATCGGGCCGCCGCGGCCTGGCTCGACTTTCACACCTTCAACCGGATGCCCCACCACGTCCCGGCCCGGGATCTGGTAATGCGCGCCGAGGACGGCGCCCTGCGCTCGATGGCCGACGCCCGGGAGCTGCTGGTGGTCACCGGCTTCCGACCGGGACGCCCCTACGCCGAGGATCTACTGCGGCTGGCCGAGGGCGCCCCCGCGCAGCCGCGGGACCACCGGCGGGTGGCCCGGCTCGCAGGCTACCTGGCGAGCGTCCACAAGCAGGAGCTCGACGACGAGAAGCGCCGACCCCGGCTGTGGCGGCGTCGCCTGCGGGACCTGGTGGGACACGGCGAAGGGATCTTCGGGCTCACCGACAGCTACCCCCGGGACTTTGCCCTGGCCGGCCCCGCGGAGCTGCGCGCGCTGGAGGAGGCGGCCAACCGCTGGCGCTGGCGCCTCGCGCCCGCCCACCATCGCCTGCGACAGGTGCACGGGGACTTCCACCCCTTCAACCTGCTATTCGAGGACGACGACACCCTCCACGTGCTGGATCGTAGCCGCGGCACCTGGGGGGCGCCGGCCGACGACGTGGCCTGCCTGAGCATCAACTACGTGTTCTTTTCCCTGCTGCGCAGCGGGCGATTGGAGGGAGACCTCGCCGGATTGCACCGGGAATTCTGGCAGGTCTACGAGCGTGAGCGCCGTGACGACGGGCTGCGCGAGGCCATCCAGCCTTGGCTCGCCTGGCGCGTGCTGGTGCTGGCCAGCCCGGTCTGGTACCCGGACCTCACTGACGCCCAGCGCCGCGCCCTGCTGCGCTTCGGTCAGACCGTGCTCGAAACCAAGCGCTACGATCCCGACGCGGTGAACCGATACCTGGGAGTCGATGAAGAGGAGGGAAAGAAGGGAGCGAAAGAGCGGAAGGAGCGGAAAGAGCGGAAGGAGCGGAAGGAGCGGAAGGAGCAGGGGTTGCGGAGGGAGGAATGAAATGACCCTCCCCACTGCCCAGGCCCCTGGCTTCGTGGTCTGGCTCACCGGCCTGCCCGCGTCCGGAAAGACCACCGTGGCCCGCACCCTGGCGCCCTGGATCGCCGAGCGCGTATCGGCCCTGCGCCTGCTGGACTCGGACGAGGTGCGCGAGGCGCTCACGCCCCAGCCCCGCTACACGCCCGAGGAGCGGGATCTGTTCTACCGTGCCCTCGGCTACCTCGCGTCCCTGCTAACCGAGCACGGCGTGGTGGTGGTGGTGGCCGCCACCGCTCCTCTCCAGCGTCACCGCGACGAGGCCCGGGCGCGAATCCCTGCGCCCCGCTTCGTGGAGGTCCACGTGGACTGCCCGCCCCAGCGCTGCCGCGAGCGCGATCCCAAGGGATTGTGGGGCCGGGCCGACCGGGGCGAGATTCAGAGCCTGCCGGGCGCCGGCGCACCCTACGAGGCCCCCGCCGCGCCCGAGGTGCGGGTGAGCAGCGCCGACGACGACGCCCCGGCCAGCGCCCGCCAGGTGCTCGACCACCTCGAAGCCAGCGCCCTGCTCCCCCGATCCCGAAGGCGTGGGCAAGCCCCGTCCTGAAGGCCCGAGCACGGATCATCTCCGCATCCGGCCGCCGAAGCCACCGCGATCACAAACAGGTCGGCGTCAAATCGAAGGTCCCGCTGGCGCCGTTGTAGCCGTCAATGACGACATAGGGTCCTGATCAGAATTAGGGCTCGCGCAAGAATAAGATGTCCAGTTCACGGCGCGCGAGGCGCGCGGCTGGCAAGGCGCGACGATGGCGCGTACCGGGCGTACGCAACGGAGGAGCAACGCAGCCAGCCGCGATGGATCGCGCGCCAGATGGCGAATTCACTTTGACCTGGTCCCATAGTAGGTCTCGTTGGCGGTGACGGGGTAGCAGATGCTCT
>CAYFWA010001105.1:0-2240 GCA_964346625.1 uncultured Myxococcales bacterium | reverse complement strand
CAGGGTCTGGGTGTAGGCGAGGTTGTCGTCCTCGTTGGCCGCGGCCTGCAGGCCGGTCTCTGGATCCCGCCAGCGGGCCAGCAGATCCGTGGCGTTGCGCACGGTGGGCCAGATGCGCTCCAGGTAGGCCTGCCGGTCCGCCTCGTCCGAGAGGTAGCCGGCGTGGGCCACCATCGACCAGACCAGCAGGGCGGTGTTGTCGATCTCGAAGCGGATGTAGCCGCCGATGAGGCCGTCGGCGTAGTAGTTCATCTCCCAGCTCCAGGCGGGGAAGGTGTTCTTGCCCGGGTAGTCGGGATCTTCCGGGGGATCGGCGTTGATGAAGGGCTCGGGCTTCTCGGGGCCGGTGCGGATGGTGTCCAGGTAGAACTGCTGGTGCTTCTCCACCATTTCGGGGTAGCCGGCGACGTCGAGGGCGGCGTTGAAGAACGCGCCGTCCCGGGGCCAGTCCAGGCCGTAGGGGGCCTGGCGCGAGATGGAGGCCACCATGGCGCCGGTCTCGCGGTCGGTGCCCACCTTGAGATTGATCAGGGCGCGGCGGCAGACCTGCAGTATCCGCTCGTCGTCCGTGTCGGGCAGGGCGGCGCGGCGGATCCAGTCCTGCCACCAGGTTACCGTGGCCGCGAGCTGATCGGCGTAGGGCTCCGAGCGGGCGGCGTCGAGCAGGGCCAGGGCGTCGCCCGCGGTGGCGGCGGCGGCCAGGCGGAAGGTGACGGACGCCTCGTCGTCGGCGCCGGTGCTCGTCCACGTGAGGGGCACCGCCAGGGCCTCGTTGACCCGGCCCACGGCGATCCGGGAGCGCGCCAGGCGGCCGTCCCGGGCGTCGGTCCAGGCGCTCTCGGCCTCGTGGACCCAGCCGTGCTCGGCGCGCAGGCTCTCCAGGGTGACCTCGCAGCGCAGGAGATCGAGCAGGCCCGGATCCATGGGGAGCTCGACGTTGGGGAAGGACTCCGGCAGCGCCAGCACGTTGTCGATGAAGGGATCCATCAGGGCGCAGTGGTCCACCGGATCGAAGCCCACCTGCCAGCCCGAAAGCGGCGCGGAGGCGCCCACGGCGAGGTAGGCGCCGGGCTCGGCGTCGGCCTCGAGCTGGTCGAGCAGGGATCCGACGATGGCGGAGTTGGGGTTTTGCTGGCTCAGGGCGTCCCCGGCGGCGCCGTAGTCCACCGCGGGGGGGCCGAGCAGGTGGCCGATCTCCGTGATGTCGCCCCGGCCCTCCGGCCGGTAGTGCAGCACCGCTTCGCGCTGGTCGTCGTACAGGGCGGCGTAGTCGTTGTAGGCGTCGAAGGCCCAGTCCGCCATGGGGAGTTGGGGCACCCGGGAGACGGTGGGGGCAAGGTTGCTGTACCACAGGGCGGTGGCGTCGCGCACCGGGCTCGCGGCGTGGCGCGTGAGCGCCACGTGCCGCACCCAGACGTCGCGCTGGGGCAGCACGAAGTCGGTGACCCGGACCGCGAGGCCGAGGTCTTCGCGCTCGTAGCGCGTGGTCACCACCGCGGCCTCGGGGTCGTGGTAGCCCTGGGTCACGGTCCAGTCGGGATCCCGGAGCCAGGTGAAGCCGGTGGCGTCGCCCGTGCCGGGGCCAGAGGCGTCGGTGGTGACGTAGGCCAGGCCGACGGTGGCGCCCATGGAGTCGTGGAGCATCATCTGGCGCCGCTGCCGCACGTCCAGATCGTTGGAGGCCACGTGGAGCACCTGGTCGGTGAAGCTGGGCGACGGCCAGGTGAGCACCGCCAGGTCCCCCAGCGAGCTGATGCCGATGCTCAGCCCACCGTTGCCCGCCGAGGCGTTGATGTTCGAGGCGCCGAAGAAGTGCTCGATCATGTCCGTGGTGGTCTGGGCCCGGGCGCGGGGACCCGGCAGCAGCGCGCCCGCGGCGAGCAGCGTCACGCCGGTGAGCAGCGTGAGCAGGGCGCGCCGCGTCAGGCAGGCGCGCCGCGTCGCGCCCCGGCGGTGCGCGCGGCGGTGTGAACGGCGGTGTGAACGGCGGTGTGAACGGCGGTGTGAACGGCGGTGTGAACGGCGGTGTGAACGGTGGTGTGAACGGTGGTGCTCCGGTGAGTTCGTCATCTCAGCCCTCCTTGGTTTTCACTCGTTGATCGCGCCACAGGGTCCCCGTTTCGGTGAGCGCGCGGTCGCCCGCCGCTAGCGCGCGCAGCCGGGTCTGCTCATCGGAGCTGGCCATGGCCCCGATCACGAATGATCTGATCGTTCAGGGCGCCGATCCATCCCGGCTGGCT
>CAYFWA010001104.1:1358-2246 GCA_964346625.1 uncultured Myxococcales bacterium | reverse complement strand
CCGGGCGCCTCGACGCCCTGACTTGCAGACCTTATTTTGACCCGCTCCCTTACCGCCGACCTCCCCACCGACCTCACCACGGATATGACCACCGACCTCACCACGGACTTGACCACCGATCTCACCGCCGACTGTTTGCTTTTCACCCCCTGGCAAGCACATCCAGCAGAGCGTAGTGAAGCCCGGCGGCCTCGACGTCGAGCTGCACCTGGCGCTGGCACCGGAGCCATGGGGACGGTGTTCCGTTCTTCCATTGATCCGTAATCACTAAGCTTTTTTGCGAAGCGCCGGAGCCATGGGGACGGTGTTCCGTTCTTCCGTTGGGCCGCCTTTCCGGCAGGTGCCCCGGGTTCAGATCGACGCCCTGGGCCCCCGCCGCCACCAGGCGCCGCGTGAGCCGGCGCAAAGGCGCCGGGTCGCGCGCCGCCAGCGCGCCCGACACCCGCGCGTCGAGGGCGTGCAGATTGTCGGCGATCCGGATCATCCGCGGACGATATCACGCCCGATACGGGCATCACGAGTCCGGCTAAAGCAGATGAAACCGGCGGTCAGTGGTAGCTTTCCAGTTCTCGTTCCGTCGTCAAATTTAGAAGCTTAGGAGGCTGGTCAAAAAAAGGTGTGCAAGTCAGGGCGTCGAGGCGCCCGGCCCGCAAGGAGCGAGGAGGGCGAATATTGGTGGATATTTAACCGACGAGCGACGCCGCGGGCCGGGATGGATCGGCGTCCCGACTGCGCAGATTATTTTGACCAGCCTCCTTAGGGCTCGCGCAACATGCTCTTCGTGTCCGCGGCTGGCGCGTCGCCGGTGGATCGTGGTACCCATGCAGGCGATGTGCGCGCAGATGATGAAACCCAATCCCTGTCGTTACCGACCGCGGAGCCGGAGCC
>CAYFWA010001104.1:0-1258 GCA_964346625.1 uncultured Myxococcales bacterium | reverse complement strand
GGAGCCGGGGCCGGAGCCGAAGACCGAGTCAGAGCCGGAGCCGGGGCCGGAGCCGAAGACCGAGTCAGAGCCGGAGCCGGGGCCGGAGCCGGAGGCCGACGCAGAGGCGGCGGCCGAGGCCAAGGCGCGCCGCGGCGCCCTCTTTTCGGCGGCGGATGAGGGGGGCGGCGCTGGGGCTGGGGCTGGCGCTCGCGGGGATATTCGGGGCCGCGGGGGCCGCGGGGACCGCCCGGGCGGGGGAGTCGGAGTGGGTGGTGTCGCCCACGGTGGGCTACCGCGTGATGCAGGCCGAGGGGGCGGCGCGTCACGGCGGAGCCGTGGGGCTGGACGTGGAGTATGGGCTCACCGACTCCTGGGCGCTGCGGGGCGCGGGGCACTACGCGGGCCACGCCTTCTCCCTGGACGGCGGGTACCTGCAGGCCGGCGGGCTGGGGTTCGGGGCGCTGTACACCTTCGACGTGCTGCGGGTGGTGCCCTATGCCTCGGCCACCGTGGGGGCCTCGATCATCGGCGGCGCGGGGGTGCCCCTGCGCTACAACGCCGAGATCCGCGTGGGCGTGGGCGCGGACTACCTGGTGCGGCGGGACTTCTCGGTGGGGCTGGAGCTGCGCTACACGCTGCAGGTACCGGACTTCCGGCGCTATCCCTACGCCATCGGGGTGGCCATCCGGTTGAGCTGGCGCGATCAGTGATTCCGCGCTACGGAGTTCGTGGAATGTACCGCAGGCCGCAGGCCGTTGGCCGTTGGCCGGTGGCCGCAGACCGGTGGCCGGTGGCCGCAGACCGGTGGCCGCAGACCGTTTGCCGTGGGCCGCAGGCCGCAGGCCGCAGGCCGTTGGCCGGTGGCCGGTGGCCGGTGGCCGCGGGCCGTGGGCCGCAGACCGTAGGTCGTGGGCCGTAGTCCGGTCCAGCCCAGTTGAGAGCTCGATCATGACGCAGTCGTGCAAACGCACCCCCGACATCGACTACCCCTGCTGGTGGACCTACCGGGTCATCGGCGAGGACGAGGACTCCCTGCGCTCGCTGGTGGGCGAGCTGCTGGGGGAGCGGGAGCACCGCCTGGAGCTGTCCAATCGCTCCCGGGGCGGCAAGTACACCAGCCTGCGGCTGCGGGTGACGGTGACCGACGAGGCGGATCGCAAGGGGCTGTTCACGGCGCTGAGCACCCACGCCGCGGTCAAGATCGTGCTTTAGGGGCCTCTGCCTCTCCCGTTACGTCTCCCGTTACCTCTCCCGTTACGTCTCCCGTTACCTCTCC
>CAYFWA010001103.1:0-2260 GCA_964346625.1 uncultured Myxococcales bacterium | reverse complement strand
GTCATCATGGTGTGCCCTTCGGTGACCAGCAAAAAGAGGCCGAAGGCCAGCAGCAGGGCTCCAGCGATCCACTCCAGGTAGCCCAGCAGCCGCCGCTGGGCCGCGGGCCGGCGGATCAGGCGGGGCAGCAGCGCCACCACCAACAGAAACCACCCCTCGATGCCTGCCAGCACACAGAGCAGGTACACCGCGAGGCCCGCCCCGCGCAGCGAGCCCCCCAGCACGGTGCCGTGCACGGCCACGGCGGTGAGCAGCAAAAAGAGCACCCCGGGGTTGGTCAGGGCGATGGCGAAGGCGGTGGTCACGTGCCGCCGATCGGTCTCCGGCCCCGGCTCCGGCGACGGGCCCGCCCCCCCCGCGCCGTCTGCGGGCGCTTGGGCCTGCACCGCGGTGGCGGTGGCGGCCGCGCCACGCCGCGCCGCGCTCAGGGTCGCCACGCCCAACCACGACACGAGCACCGCGCCTACCAGCGCGATGGCGTGAAACAGCCGCGGGTGGTCGAGCAGCACCCCCTCGAGCCCGATGGTCACCAGGACCACGTAGGAGCCGATGGCCACGGTCTGGCCCAGAATGCTCAGCAGCGCCCAGCGACGCCGCCCGCGCAGCGTATGGCGAAAAATGAGCACCCCCACCGGCCCCATGGGCAGGGCGGCCATCACGCCGAAGCCGACACCGAGAAATGAAAGAAGGAACCACTGCATGACGGGCCATGCTCAAGAGCCGGCACCATACTACTCGTCTGACGCCAAACGTCGAGGCGGTCTGGTGCCACGGGCTCGCGAACGAAGGCCCGCGAGACACCGGATGTGTGCCAAACGGCGATTTTGCGCGATAATGCCCCCCATGTGGCTACTCGATTCCCGCATTGGAGCATCGACTCAACCTGGCCGCCATCGTGGCTGCTGCCGCGAGCCGCTCGAGGGCGCCGCGTTGACGGTGGCGCTCGCCTGGGTGCTGGCCGCCCTCGCCCCGGCGAGCGGGGGCTGCGGGGGTCGCACGGTTGGGCTGACCCTGGACGGGGGACCCACGCCCGACGGCGGCCCCCCGCCCGACGCCGGGCCGGGTCCCGACGGCGGCCCCGGTCCCGACGCGGGACCCCAGGGGTGGCAGGTGCCCACCGAGCCCGTGATCGTTTTCAACGAGACCGAGCCCGGCTTCGTGATGAGCCTGGATCGGATGGCGGAGCCGGGCTATGTGCTCGGCGGCGCCTCGGGCTGGCAGCGCCCGCAGGCCGGGCTCTGGCTGCTCGACGGCGACACCCTCGCCCCCCGCCACGAGCAGCGCCTGGACGCGGAGATGGTCTGGGCCCGCTACGATCGCTGGGCAGACCAGGTGGTGGCGGTTCCTCAGAAGACCAGCAGGCAGCGGCCGTGCTTGGCCTCGCCGCCGAGCTTCTCCTTGCGCTTGCGGCCGCTGGAGGTCCAGTACAACCAGGTCAACACCTTCCGGTCGTCCGCGTAGGTGCCCTTGCTGGCCTTCTGGCCGTTTTTGTGCCAGGTCTCCCAGCAGCCGTTGCGCTTGTTGGCGACGAACTTGCCCTTGGCCCGGATGTGGCCGTTTCGCCACCAGGCCTTGTACCGGCCGTTGAGCGCCCCTTTGTCGAAGCGCAGCACCGCGAGCTTGCGGTCGTTGGGGTGATAGATCTTGAGCTTGCCCTCGATGAGCCCGTGCCGGTAGGTGGCCTTCCAGGCCAGGGCGCCGTTATTGTACCAGGCCTTCCAGCGGCCCACGCGCAGGCCGCCCCGGCAGTGCCCCACCAAACGCTTCTTGCCGTTGCGGAAGCTGAGCCGGATCTTGCCCTCGCCCATCTTGCGAGAGCATTTCTCCGGCCCATCCAGGTGCCCCCCGTGCAGCGTGCCGGCCGGGTTGAACAGCAGGTGGTTCCCGTGGCGGGTGTTGGGATACACCTTGTGCCGGCAGCCGGCCCACAAGCTGGCGGTGGCAATCATGGCGATCAGGGCCGCGCCCAGCGCCAAAGGATGGAGCTTTCTTTGGTATTCGAGATGTCGCATGGCGGGATAATACCCAAGTCGCCCCTGCCGGCCAACCCACTCGTGCCCGCTGCCCCCCCGCGGGGCGCTCCCGGACCGTTCCCGTCGACGCCTTTGCGCGGTATGCTCCCCCACCCCCCCAAACGTGCACGGAGGAACGACATGTCCGAGGGCAGCCCGCCCCCCGCCGGCGCGGATCCCTCGCCACGGCCATGATGGCGGAGAGGCACTACTCTTTGGGAACCGTCACGCGGAAGGCCGCGCGGGCG
>CAYFWA010001102.1:0-2263 GCA_964346625.1 uncultured Myxococcales bacterium | reverse complement strand
TCCACGCAAATTTGAAGGGCGGAGGCCTTCTGAACACCCCGTAGCTTATGGATAGCAGCCAGCGGTGAGCCATTTGCGCTGTGGCCAGCACCGGGCGCGTCGCCGGCCCCCCGCCTCCTGAGGCGGCCCTCGGCCGCCTCGCCAAGGACCAAACGACGTCGCCCGGGCACAACAATATCAATCAAGTGCGCAAGGCTTCGGCGCACTGCGGCCTCGGCGCCCCCATCCGGCCTGGTGGCTGTCGCCGCGGTGCGGTCGCCTCGGTGCGGTCGCCTCGGTGCGGTCGCCTCGGTGCGGTTGCCTCGGGGCAGGGGAGGGTAGGAAGCGCCGACTTCCGGCTCGGGAAGCCCCTCGGTCAACCAGACGATGGATTTATGGGGGCGATTCTGTTATTGGAAGGTGCAAATGTCCACTAGAGACACAGGAGAGGCCATGCTCCGCATCAAGGATCGTTTCTTCCGGGAGATTTCGTGGATGTCGGTGATTGCCGTGGCGGTGGCGGGGGCGGGGGCGCTGGCCCTCGCGGCCTGCGGCGACGACGATGGGGACACCAACGACAACAACGTGCCCGACGGGGGCGCACCCGACGCCGGCTACGACCTGCAGTCCACGGCTTGCCCCGGAGATCCCGACTGCCCGGACGAGGGGGACGGGACCTTCTACGCGGGCGCGGCCGTGGTGGACATCACGCCGGACCTCAAGGAGGGCCCCACCTTCATCGACAACGACGGCAACAGCGAATACAACAAAAACGTCGACGAGTACACCGACGACAACGGCAACGGGAAGTTCGACGCGGTGTGGATCGCGGGCTTCGGCTCATCGCGCCCGGCGGTGGACGTGCACGATCCCATCGAGGCCCGGATCATCGCCATGCGACACAACGAGACCACCGTGGTGATGGTGTCGGCGGATCTGATTGGCTTCTTCTACGATCACCTGCTCGGGGTGCGCGCGCTGCTCGACTCGGCGGTGTCGGACCAGGTGGACCTGGTGGTGTGGTCCTCCACGCACAACCACGAGGGGCCCGACATGATCGGCATCTGGGGCAAGACCCTGCTCGAGTCCGGCCTCGACGAGGAGTACCTGCACGAGGTGCAGCAGCTCGTGGCCGACGGCATCAGTGAGGCGGTGGACGCCCTGGAGCCGGCCCAGGTGGTCCACAGCGCCATCGAGGTGGAGGACTCCACCGGCTACATGAAGCACCTGTTCGCCGACGGGCGGGATCCGGTGATCATCAACAACACCATGAACGTGCTGCGCTTCTATCGTCCCGCCGACGACTCCACCATCGCCACGGTGGTCAACCTCGGCACGCACCCCGAGGTGCTTTGGGATGACAACATGAGCCTCACCGCCGACTTCCCCTACTACCTGCGCGAGGCCCTGGAAGACGGAATCCCGGGCCGCTTCGAGGGGGTCGGGGGCACGGCCATCTACGTCCAGGGCACCTGCGGCGGGCTCATCGGCCCCGGCGCGGTGGAGCCCCTGGACGCCAGCGGCATCCCCATTACCGACAAGCACAGCTTCGAGGCGGCCGAGGCCCTCGGGCACACCTACGCCGAGCTCGCCCTGGCGGCCCTGAACGACACCGCCGTGGCGGTGGACGACACCGCGCCCGAGCTGAGCTTCCGCACCCGCGAGGTCTTCGTACGGGTGGACAACTTCAACTACCAGGCGGCCTACCGGCTGGGGATCCTGTCGCGGGAGCTGTACAACTTCGACAAGGACGCCTACATCGACGAAAGCAACACCCCGGACATGGTGACCCAGCTCGTGTACCTGCAGCTCGGGCCGAGCTCCATGGTGACCCTGCCCGGGGAGCTGGCCCCCGAGGTGTTCATCGGGTGCTACGACGGCTCGTGCGCGGGCGGCTGGGACTTCATCGGTGAAGGCAACGAGAACCCACCCGACGTGTCCCAGGCGCCGTCGGGCCCCTACCTGCGGGACGTGCTGGCCGAGGACGGCAGCGTGTTCCAGTGGGTCATCGGCCTGGGCCAGGACGAGGTGGGCTACATCCTGCCCAACTACGACTACGAGCTCGACCCGGTGTCCCCCTACGTGTCCCAGCCCGACGGGGATCACTACGAGGAGACCAACTCCCTGGGGCCCCAGGCCCGGGATCAGATCGTGGGACCCCTCGAGGAGCTGATCCGCGGCGAGTAGCTGTGTATGTATCTCCAGGGGGGATGTCCCATCCCCCCTCCCCTCTTCAGGGGGGATGTCCCATCCCCCCTCCCCGCGCGAGTGAATCGCGCGGGGG
>CAYFWA010001101.1:0-2267 GCA_964346625.1 uncultured Myxococcales bacterium | reverse complement strand
ATCCGCGGCAGCCAGAGCGTCACCGACCAGAACGCCGAGGACAAGTACCAGGCGCTTCAGCGCTACGGGCGGGATTTGTGCGACATGGCCCGTGAGGGCAAGCTGGACCCGGTGATCGGCCGGGACGAGGAGATCCGCCGCTGCATGCAGGTGCTCTCCAGGCGGACCAAGAACAACCCCGTGCTGATCGGTCAGCCCGGCGTGGGCAAGACGGCGATCGTCGAGGGCCTGGCCCAGCGGATCGTGGACGGGGACATCCCGGCCGGCCTGTCGGGCAAAACGGTCTTCGCCCTGGACATGGGCGCCCTGCTGGCCGGGGCCAAGTACCGCGGCGAGTTCGAGGACCGGCTCAAGGCGGTGCTCAAGGAGATCGGCTCCACCGACGGGGAGGTGATCCTGTTCATCGACGAGCTGCACACCCTGGTGGGCGCCGGCGCCGCCGAGGGCTCCATGGACGCCTCCAACATGCTCAAGCCGGCCCTGGCCCGCGGCGAGCTGCGCTGCGTGGGGGCCACCACCCTGGACGAGTATCGCAAGCACATCGAGAAGGACAAGGCCCTGGAGCGTCGCTTTCAGCCGGTGCTGGTGGGCGAGCCCTCGGTGCCCGAGACCATCTCGATTCTGCGCGGCCTCAAGGAAAAGTACGAGGTCCATCACGGCATCCGGATCCAGGACGACGCCCTGCTGGCCGCTGCCCGGCTCAGCGATCGCTACATCACCGACCGGTTTCTGCCCGACAAGGCCATCGACCTGGTGGACGAGGCCGCCTCACGGCTCAAGATGGAGATCGACTCCCTGCCCGTGGAGATCGACCAGCTCCAGCGGCAGATCACCCACCTGGAGATCGAGCGCCAGGCCCTGAAAAAGGAGCGGGGCAAGGCGGCCAAGAACCGCCGCAAGGAGCTAGAGGCCGAGATCGCCGACCTCAAAGAGCGCTACGAGGCCATGAAGGCCACCTGGTCCAAGGAAAAGGAGGTGATCACCGCCCTGCGCGACGTCTCGGCCGAGATCGACCAGCTCAAGACCGACGGCGAGCTGGCCCAGCGCAAGGGCGAGCTGCAGCGCGCGGCCGAGATCCGCTACGGCGAGCTGCCCAAGGCCGAGCAGCGCAAGGAGGAGCTCTCCGGGCAGCTCACCGAGCTGCAAAAGGACGGGTCGTTTCTGCGCGAGGAGGTCACCGACGAGGACGTTGCCAAGGTGGTCTCCCGCTGGACGGGCATCCCCGTGTCCAAGATGCTCGAGGCCGAGACCGAGCGCCTGCTCAAGATGGAGGAGCGCATCCACACCCGGCTGGTGGGCCAGGACGACGCCGTGGTGGCGGTGGCCAACGCCATCCGCCGCTCCCGCGCCGGCCTGCAAGACCGCAACCGCCCGGTGGGCTCGTTTCTGTTCCTGGGCCCCACCGGCGTGGGCAAGACCGAGCTGGCCCGCTCCCTGGCCGAGTTCCTGTTCGACGACGAGGCGCACATGGTGCGCGTCGACATGAGCGAGTACGGCGAGCGCCACAGCGTGGCGCGCCTCATCGGCGCTCCCCCCGGCTACGTGGGCTTCGAAGAGGGCGGCCAGCTCACCGAGGCGGTGCGTCGCCGCCCCTACTCGGTGGTGCTGTTCGACGAGGTGGAAAAGGCCCACCCCGAGGTGTTCAACGTGTTCCTCCAGGTGCTCGACGATGGCCGGCTCACCGACGGTCACGGCCGCACGGTGGACTTCCGCAACACCGTGCTCATCATGACCTCCAACGTGGGCAGCCACCTCATCGACGAGATGGAGCGCACCGGCGAGCCGGTGGACCCGGACATGATCAAGCAGGCCCTGCGCCAGACCTTCCGGCCGGAGTTCCTCAACCGGATCGACGACGTGATCACGTTCCACCGGCTGGGCCGCGAGCACCTGTCGCGCATCGTACACATCCAGCTCGAGCACGTGCGCGCCCTGCTGGCCGACCGCCGGCTGTCGCTGGAGGTCACCGACGAGGCGGTGGAGTGGCTCGCCGACCAGGGCCACGATCCGGCCTACGGCGCCCGGCCCCTCAAGCGGGCCATCTCCCGGCTGCTGGTGGACCCGCTGGCCCAGCGCATCATCGCCGGCGAGTTCGGCCCCGGCGACGCCGTGAAGGTCACCGTGGCCGACGACCGCCTCGCCTTCGAGCGCGTCCCCGCCCCCCAGGGCGACGCCGAGACGGGAACCCGCACCGGAACCGCAGGCAATACCGATACCGATACCGATACCGATACCGATACCGATACCGATACCGATACCGATACCGA
>CAYFWA010001100.1:0-2272 GCA_964346625.1 uncultured Myxococcales bacterium | reverse complement strand
CCTCCCCCCGGGGGGCGGGCGTTGCCCCACTCCGTCGACGCCGAGACCTCGGTGCTCGGCGCCATCATGCTCCGCAACGATCTGCTCCACCAGGTGGCGGGTCACCTGGAGGACGAGGACTTCTACAGCCCCCGCAACCAGGTGATCTTCGCCGCCATGCACGACCTGGAGCGCGGAGGGCGGCCGCTGGATCCGGTGACCCTCGAGGAGCACCTCTCGCGCATCGGGGAGCTGGAAAAGGCCGGCGGCATGGACCACCTCGTCGGGCTGATGGACCGGGTGCCCTCCACCGAGAACGTGATGTACTACGTGCGGATTGTGCGCGACAAGGCCATGATCCGGCGGCTCATCCGCACCACCACCGAGATCGCTGCCCAGGGCTACGGAGACTACGGCGACGCCGAGCAGTTCGTGGCCGAGACCGAGCGGGCCATCTTCCACATCACGCAGCAGCGGCGCATTCGGGCCTACCGCCACGTGCGTCCCATCTTGCAGCAGACCTTCAAGCTGCTCGAGGGGCGCAGCCAGGGCGGGGAGCTCACCGGCGTACCCACCGGGTTCACCGACTTCGACAAGATGACCAACGGGCTGCAGCCCGGCGCCCTGAACATCATCGCCGCGCGCCCGTCCATGGGAAAGACGGCCCTGGCCCTCAACATGGCCGCCCACGCGGCCATCACCGAGAGCATCCCGGTGCTCGTTTTCTCCCTGGAGATGACCCAGGAGCAGCTCGTGGAGCGGATCCTGTGCTCCGAAGCGCGAGTGGAGATGGACAAGCTGCGCAAGGGGATGCTCTCGGGCACCGACTGGCGCCAGCTCACCGACGCCGCCTCCCGCATCGATCCGGCAACCCTGTACATCGACGATACCCCGGCGGCGACGTTGCAACAGGTGCGTTCCAAGTGCCGGCAGTTCCGCTCCGACCGGCAGATCTTCCCGGACACCGAGGAGGAGATCGCCGAGCCCGCCCGCGGGCTGGTGGTGATCGACTACCTGCAGCTCATGCAGGGCGGCACCATCAACGGCCGCGCCATCGAGAGCCGCGAGCGGGAGATCTCGGAGATCTCCCGGGGTCTCAAGGCCATGGCCATGGAGCTGCAGCTCCCGGTAGTCGCCCTGTCCCAGCTCAACCGCCAGGTGGAAAAGCGCGAGGACAAGCGCCCGAACCTCAGCGATCTACGCGAATCCGGCGCCATCGAGCAGGACGCCGACCTCATCGGGTTCATCTATCGCGACGAGTACTACAACAAGGACAACTCCGATCATCACGGCGAAGCGGAGGTCATCGTCGGCAAGCAGCGAAACGGCCCCACCGGGAGCTGTCATCTCGCCTTCCTCGGCCAGTACACCCGCTTCGAGAACCTGGCCCGCACCCCCGCGGTGGGCGACTGATCCCTTGGACGACCTGGACAGGTACGGGCAGCGTTCTCCCCTTGTGGCCCTACCGGGCCTGAATTTATAATGCCTCCCGCCGTCCAATTCGGGTTGGACCTTCTCGGGCGGGGTGCACGCCGCCCCGCGGCTCCTCCCGTCCGGCGGTAACACAGCTACGAAAGCATCCCGAGTCTGCAAAGGAGACCCTCATGACCCGTATCGCGCTCGCACTGAGCATCCTGTTGGCGGCTTCCACGGCGTGGGCCATCAATGTCGGGGACAAGGCCCCGGGCTTCACGCTGAAGGACTCCAAGGGAAAAACTCACCATTTCAAAGACTTCAAGGAACCAGTGCTCGTGTTCTGGTACGAGGGGAAAAACTCCAAGGAGCAGAACCGCTGGATCAAAAACGCCCTCAAGCGCCTGCGCAAGGCAGGCAAGCTCCCGAAGTCCAAGTACCGCTCCGTGGGGATCGCCAACTTCCAGGAGACCTGGGTCCCCAACTCCATCATCGCGGCCGTGATCCGCAGCGAGATCAAAAAGACCGGCGCCACCATCCTCTGTGATCGCACGGGCAAGATGATGAAAAAGTGGGGTTTTCGCAACGGACGCTCCAACATCTACGTCTTCGACAAGAACCGCAATCTCGTCTGGAAGACCTCTGGCCCGCTGAACAAGCGACGCGGCAAGCAGCTCATCCGGCTGGTGGTCCGCCTCACGCGACGCTACTGATTGCCTACCCTCTCCTCCCGCAGTACGTCTTCGCATATCAGTCTTTCCGCAGTGCGTCTTCGCATATCAGTCTTTCCGCAGTGCGTCTTCGCATATCAGTCTTTCCGCAGTACGTCTTCGCATATCAGTCTTTCCGCAGTGCGTCTTCGCATATCAGTCTTTCCGCA
>CAYFWA010001099.1:0-2273 GCA_964346625.1 uncultured Myxococcales bacterium | reverse complement strand
GGCCCGCTCGCCGGAATCGGGCCGGGCGATCCGCTCGCCGGAATCGGGCCGGGCGGCCCGCTCGCCGGAATCGGGCCGGGCGGCCATTTCGCCGGAGTCAGAGCCCGCGGCCGCGCCTCCCCCGGCCCGCGAATAGGGGATGGCGTCGGAGATGCCCAACATGTGCGCCACGGCGTGGGGTCGCCCCTGCAGGCTCTTGCGCAGCTCGTACTCGAACTCCTCCATGGACTGCGGCCGCCGCTCGGGGTTGCGCGACAGCGCCATCATGATGGCCCGCTCGAGCTCCGCGGGGATGTCGGGCCGGTAGCTGCGTGGCGGGGTGGGGTTGCGCGTGGCCTTGCGCGTGAGGATCTCCATGACGTTGCCCCCGCGGTGCGGGGGGCGGCCGGTGAGCACGGCGTAGAGGATCCCGCCCACCGAGTAGATGTCGAAGCGCGGGTCGGGCAGCTTGCCCGCCGCCTGCTCGGGGGCCATGTACTCCGGGGTGCCCACCGCGAGGCCGGGCTCGGTGAGCTGCCCGCCCCGCACGCGCTCGAGCCGCGCGCTTTTGGCGATGCCGAAGTCGAGGATCTTCACCACGTCGGTGCGCGCCCCCACCGTAGTGAGAAACACGTTCTCGGGCTTCATGTCGCGGTGGATGATCCCCACCTTGTGGGCGGCGCCCAGGGCCTGGGACACCTGGATCGCGATGTCCACGGCGCGCTCGTAGTCGAGAGCGCCCTCCTGGGTGATCACGTCCGCGAGCTCCATGCCGTCGAGCAGCTCCATCACGAAGTAGGCGCGCCCGTCGGGGGTGGTGCCCGAGTCGGTGACGTTGACGATGTTGGGGTGGCCGATTGAGCTCGCGGAGCGAGCCTCGCGGCGGAAGCGCTCCACCACCTCGTCCTCGGTGGAGTACAGCGGGTGGAGCACCTTCACGGCCAGGCGCTTGCCGAGCTGCACGTGCTCGGCCTCGTAGACCTGGCCCATGCCCCCCTCGCCGAGCAGGCTGCGGATCCGGTAGCGCTGATCGAGCACCCGGTCGACGAGGTCGCCGCTGCGGCGCTCCTCTCCCTCGGGCATCTCCGGCAGGCGATGGCTCGCGGTCTCGGCGCGCTTTTCGGCCAAGAGCTGCTGCTGGATCCGCCGCCGAGCGCGCAGCTCGTCGCGAAACCGCCCCACGAGCCAGTCGGACACCGCGCGCCCCCCGGCGCCGGGGCAGTGCTTTTCCAGCAGGGCGTCGAGCCGGCGGCCCAGGTCCACCGCCGAGCGGAATCGATCCTCGGGCCGGGGACGCAGGGCGCGATGAATCACCTCGGTGACGTCCTCCGGCGTGTCGGGGTTGAAGTCGGTGAGCGGAATGCGCCCCTCGGTGGCCACGGTGCGGGGGGCGTCGGGGTCGGGCCCCATCTCGAAGCGGTGTCCCGCCAGGGCCTCCCAGAGGATGGCCCCGGCGGCGAAGACGTCGGCGCGCTGATCCACCGGCCGCCCCTCGAGCAGCTCGGGGGCCTGGTACGCGGCCGCCGGGTCGGGCTCCCGCGCGTCGATCTCGGTGGTTTCGCCCACCTTCAGCAGCCGATGGACGTGGGCGAGCTTGAGCTGCCCGGAGTAGGCCATCAGCACGTGGGAGGGAGCCAGGCGCCCGTGGAGCAGCTTGTCGGCGTTAAAGCCGTGCAGAAACGCCAGACCCCGACAGATCTCCCGGCCCGTGTAGAGCACCACCTCCAGCGGGATCCGCTCGCTTTTTTCCCGGCAGTGGCTGAGCACGAACTCGAGGTCCACGCTCAGGACGTACTCCATCACCAGGTAGTGCAAACCCTCGTACTCGCCCGCCTGGTAGGACTCTACGAGGTTGCGGTGCGACAGGCCCCGGCTCAGCCGCGGGACGTAGCGCTCCCGATCGACCTCGGGCGTCCCCGCCGGCACGGGGGGAAAGAGCTTGACCACATAGAGCCGTGGATGCTCCTGCGGCTCGCCGCGCACGGCGAAGCGCAACAATTCACGCCCCTTGGAAAGGGGTCGCAGCACAGCGTAGTCGCCGAGATACTTGGGCAGCTTCGGTGACGGGGACAACAGCCCGGTCTCCCCAGGATCCCGCTGCCGGCCGGGGGGCCGGCGCCTCGGTGGGTCTCCCGGTTTACTCGTTCATCGATACTATCACCCGTTTGTCGGATGACAATAGTTGCCTGGCCAACGCGCCGGGGATAGGCGATCGCCTCGAGACGGGACCGGGCTCGAGCTTGGCGGGGCTGTCGCTACGTTCGGGAGGCGCCCCGCCCCCCGCGCCCCGCACC
>CAYFWA010001098.1:1808-2280 GCA_964346625.1 uncultured Myxococcales bacterium | reverse complement strand
GTTTTTCAGCGGCTGGGCGCGGGAGCTGATCCTTGCCGGAGCCCGGCCGGTATTTTCGCGGCTGGGGCGCGGGAGCCGAGCCGCCCCGGCGCCTGGCCGGTATTTCCGCGGCTGGGGCGGGGGCGCTGATCCGCCCCGGAGCCTGGACGGTATTTCCGCGGCTGGGGCGCGGGAGCCGAGCCGCCCCGGCGCCTGGCCGGTATTTCCGCGGCTGGGGCGGGGGCGCTGATCCGCCCCGGAGCCTGGACGGTTTTTCAGACGCATCTGCAGCTTTGCTTTGACCGGGGTGCAGAGGTCGAGTAGGCTCCCCGGCGCTCTGGCGGGGCACGCACGTGCGTCTCGAGCCAGGGGGTGGGGTGCGCGCCCTGGATGTCGGAACGGGCGCCCTTCCAGGCATCCAGGGAACCCTCATGACGTCCAGGGAACCCTCATGACGTCCAGAATACTGGAGGACCAGGAACTGAACGACCAG
>CAYFWA010001098.1:0-1708 GCA_964346625.1 uncultured Myxococcales bacterium | reverse complement strand
GAGCTGGGTGACCAGGGAGCTGGGTGACCAGGGAGCTGGGTGACCAGGGAGCTGGGTGACCAGGGAGCTGGACGACGCTGCGAACGAGGAGTCGATCCGTGTCCACCCGCAAGCAACGCGCCAAGCTGATCATCCGCAACGCCACCACCGCCGACATCCCGGCCATCGACCGGGTGGGCGACAAGGTGTACCCGAGCTTCCCGGCCTACCCGCCGGGGGCGCTGCGCGGCCAGATCAACACGTTTCCAGAGGGGCAGTTCGTGGCCGAGTACGAGGGCGAGGTCATCGGATACTGCGCCTCGCTGCGGGTCACCGAGGACATGGCGCTCACGCCGCACACCTACGCCGAGATCACCGGGGGGCAGTACGGCTCCACCCACGTGCCGGACGGCAACATCCTGTACGCCATGGAGGTGTTCGTGGACCCGGACCACCGGGGCATGCGGGTGGGGCAGCGCTTTTACCGCGCCCGCAAGGAGCTGTGTCGGCGCCTGCGGCTCAAGGCCATCGTCTTCGGCGGCCGGCTGCCGGGTCTGGCGCGGCGCCTCAAGAAGGTCGGCTCGGTGGAAAGCTACATCGAGCAGGTGCAGCAAAAGAAGATGCGCGATCAGGTGCTGTCGTTTCAACTCCGCCAGGGCTTCGAGGTGCTGGGGGTGCTGGAGAACTACCTGCCCTACGACCGCGCCTCGCTGGGCTACGCCACCCACATGATCTGGCGCAACCCGCAGATCGAGCCCGACGCGCCGGACTCCGAGGTCTCGGGCCCGCCCCAGCTCCGCAGCTCCATCCGCGTGGCCTGCGTGCAGTACCGGCAGCGGTGGCTGGCCTCTTACGAGGAGTTCGAGCAGATCGTGGAGTACTTCGTCGAGATCACGGCGGACTACGGCGCCGACTTCACCGTGTTTCCCGAGCTGTTCGGCCTGCAGCTCCTGTCGCTGGAGACCGAGACCCTGCCGCCGGATCAGGCCATCTTGCGCGTGGGGGCGCGCTACGACGAGATCCGGGAGATGTTCCAGCAACTGGCCATGCGCTACAACGTCAACCTCATCGCCGGGACCTACCCGCTGCCCATCGAGGGGGGCGGCTGCCGCAACACCGCGCTGGTGTGTTTGCGCGACGGCGCCATCTACGAGCAGCCAAAAGTCCACCCCACGCCCAACGAGCGCTACTGGTGGAACATGCGCGGGGGGCACGTCGCCGAGGCCATCGACACGGACTGCGGACCCATCGGGGTGCTCATCTGCTATGACGCCGAGTTCCCGGAGCTGGCCCGCCACGTGGTGGATCAGGGCGCCAAGGTGCTGTTCGTGCCGTTTTGCACCGACGAGCGCCAGAGCTACCTGCGGGTGCGCTACTGCGCCCAGGCCCGCGCGGTGGAAAACCAGTGCTACGTGGTGATGGCGGGCAACGTGGGCAACCTGCCCCGGGTGGACAACATGGAGCTGCAGTACGCCCAGAGCTGCGTGCTCACGCCCTGCGATTTCCCCTTTTCACGCGACGGCATCGCCGCGGACTCCACCCCCAACGTGGAGACGGTGGTCTTCGCCGACCTGCGCCTCGAGGACCTGCACCGCGCCCGCCACAACGGCACGGTGAAAAACCTCAAGGACCGCCGCCACGACCTGTACCGCATCGTCTGGGAGGGTCGGGAGTAGGTACGGGAGGGTCGGGAGTAGGGTCGGGAGTAGGTACGGGAGGGTCGGGAGTA
>CAYFWA010001097.1:0-2281 GCA_964346625.1 uncultured Myxococcales bacterium | reverse complement strand
CGCGCCAACGACGGGATCCCAGCCAGAGCAAACCCCACAGCGCCAACCCCGTCCAGGGCGCTGGCGCGCCGGGGGCGCCGCGGCAGCCGCAGCCGCCGTCTCCCCCCGATCCGGGCGGCGCCCCGGCGTCGGTGGTGGGGGCCTCGGCGTCGGCGTCGGGGTCGGGGTCCACGCCGGAGTCGGTGACGGGCGCGCCGCCGTCGGGCCACGGCACGCCGCCGTCGTCCGGACCGGGCCACGCTCCGCCTCGCTCGAAGGCGCCCACGTCGGGCCCGTCCACGGCGAAGCGATCGTTGACGCCGGCGAGCGCCACCCCCGCGTTGACCAGGGGGCTGTCGGCCACCAAGGTGTAGTCCCCGCCTGCCGGGTCCTCGTAGCGGGGCTCGTGTTGAAACCCGTGGGCCTCGAGCCCCGTGTCCGCGGCGAGCTGCGCGAGGTTGTCGTAGCGCACGTCGAGCCACTTGACGAAGCGGCTGCCGCCGTCGGTGTTGTGGGTCCAAAGGTTGTCGTAGTCCAGGTCCACGGGCCCCAGCAGGGCATCGCCCATGTACTCGATGACGTACCGGTTGGCGGTCCACAGGTTGTTGCGGCTCACCAGACCGCCGAAGGGCACGGTGGGCGCCAGGGGCTGGGCGCCGTCCGCGTCCGGGTGGGGCACGCCGGTGTTGTGGTAGACGAGCATGTGGCCGGTGGAGCCGTTGTTGAGCTTGAGGGCGTGGGCGTCGTAGCCGGCCAGCACGTTGCGCAGGATCCACACGGGGCCGGTCTCGATGGGCGCCAGGGACACGGCGTTGTGTACCTCGTGGATGATGTTTTCCACGAAGCGCTGGTTCACGCAGGCCCCTTCGGGCTCCAGGCCGTCGTCGGCGATCTGGCGCAGGGTGTTTTCCCACACGTCCGTGTTGCGCGCGATGGCCTCGTCGGTGGTGGCCCACTGCCCGGTGTACAAGCCGTTGAAAAATCCTTCGATCTGGTTTCGCCGCACCACGTTGCCCGCCCCTCCGGTCACCGACACGGCCGAGGCCTCGCAGGTCTCGCCCTTGCACGAACCCCAGGGCCAC
This sequence comes from uncultured Myxococcales bacterium, assembly GCA_964346625.1. GTDB lineage: Bacteria > Myxococcota_A > Polyangia > HGW-17 > JAJRWW01 > CAYFWA01. Next base: position 1,220 of record CAYFWA010001097.1, on the reverse strand, counting down.
CCCCAGACGCTGGTGTCGCGTAGGCGGTTGTCCTCCACCACGTTGTCGTGGCTCCCGCTGCGGCGCAGGCGCACCCCGGCGTTGAGGTGATGCAGGTGGTTGCCGCGGATCCAGCAGCGCTGGCTGTCGCGGATGTCGATGCCCACCTGCGAGAAGTGGCGGATCTCCAGCCCCTGCACCACCACGTCGGATAAGCCGTCGAGCAGGATCCCCCGCTCGCGCACCGCGGCGTATAGGGTGTGCCCGGCCGGCGGGCTGCGATCCGGGAGCCGCACGTAGAGCCGCCCGTTGGCCTCGTCCACGTAGAAGCCTCCGGCCAGCGCCCCCGGCACCCCGATCTTGCCGGTCTCCTGCTGCAGCTCGGTCAGGCTGGCGTAGTCGAAAAGTCGCACGTCGTCCGCGGCCAGGTAGCCGCACGCGTCCGAAAACGGCGTAGACCAGATGCCGTCGCCCTCGTCTTGCCAGGTGACGCCTCCCTCGGCCAGCGCCTGCTGCGCCCCCGACAGCACTGCCCCCGGCCCCTCGGCCCGGATCACCAGCGGCGCCTCGGCGGTGCCCCCGGAAGGGGGCGCCAGGGCCTCGTAGTAGATCCCGGGCAGCACGTGGATGGTGTCGCCCGGCTGGGCCTGCTCCAGCGCGGCCCCGATGCTGGCCAGTGGCGCGGCCTGGGTGCCCGGCTGGGCGTCGTCCCCCCCGACCGCGTCCACCCACAGGTGCCCCCCCGCCGGGGCCGGCGGAGCGTCGGCCCGCGTGGCGCCGCTGGCCGACCCCACCGCGGGCGCGGCGTTGTCGGGATCCTGCACCGTCACCTCCACCACGTACTCGGTGCCCGGGTCCAGATAGAGCACGGCGCCCACGAAGCGCTGGCCGTCCAGGCGCACCAGGGGGTGCCCCGGCCAGGTCGGGCCGCCTCCCGCCGCCCGGCGATAGGTGAGGCTGGCCGTGGCGTCACCGTCGTCGTCCCCGGTGACGTGGGCGGTGACGCCCGCGGCCTGCAGGTTGGGCCGCAGCTCCACGCTTTCGAGGGTCACGCTGTCCTGTGCCCGCACCGGGGCGGAGGCGAGCAGCAGCGCCGCGGCCAGTGACACCGCGGCCAGCAGCGCGGGCCCGCGGGCACCGCGAGCGCGGGCGCCGCGAGCGCGGGCGCCGCGAGCGCGGGCGCCGCGAGCGCGGGCACGGCGAGCGCGAAGTGGAGCGGCTGGAGATGAAACTGGAAGAGC
>CAYFWA010001096.1:0-2281 GCA_964346625.1 uncultured Myxococcales bacterium | reverse complement strand
GACGCCAAAGCAAGACACCGCGCCCTGACGCCAAAGCAAGACACCGCGCCCTGACACCGCGCCCTGACGTCAAACCCCAAGCCCGGCCCCGCCGAGGCGGCCGCGCCAAGGCGGCCGCGCCCCGATTCCTTTGGAGGCCCCCATGAGCAAGACCCGCACCCGCATCCTGTCCGACAAGCTCTTCGAACGCGCCACGGCCCTGATGCCCGGTGGTGTGAACAGCTCGGTCCGCGCCTTCGGGGCCGTGGGCGGCCGCCCCCTGTTCTTCCAGCGCGCCCGGGGCGCCGAGCTGTTCGACGTGGACGGCAACGTCTACCTGGACTTCTGCATGTCCTGGGGCCCGCTGATCCTGGGACACCGGGCCAAGGCCATCGCCGACGATGTCGCCCAGGCCATGGCCGAAGGGCTCACCTTCGGCGCCTGCAGCCCCCGGGAGGTGGCCTGCGCCGAGCTCGTGCTCGAGGGGCTGCCGCGCGCCGACCGCGTGCGCTTCGTCAACTCCGGCACCGAGGCCGTGATGACCGCCATCCGCCTGTCGCGGGGCGCCACGGGCCGGGCCAAGGTGCTCAAGTTCGAGGGCTGCTACCACGGCCACACCGACAGCCTATTGGTCAAGGCGGGCTCCGGCCTGGCCACCAGCGGCATCGCCTCCTCCCAGGGCGTGCCCGAGGGCACCGCCGGCGACACCCTGGTGGCGCCCCTGGACGACGAGGAGGCCCTCGACGCCATCTTCGCCGAGCACGGAAACGCCCTGGCCGCGGCCATCATCGAGCCCCTGCCCGCCAACTCCGGCCTGCTGGAGCAGCGCCCTGCGTTCCTCGCGAAGCTGCGCAGCCTGTGCACCCGGCACGGCGCGCTGCTCATCGCCGACGAGGTGATCAACGGCTTCCGCTTCCGCTTCGGCAGCCACGCCGACACCCTGGGCCTCGAGCCCGACCTGTACACCCTGGGCAAGATCATCGGCGGCGGGATGCCCGTGGGGGCCCTGGCGGGCCCGGCCCAGCTCATGGACCAGCTCGCCCCCCTCGGCCCCGTCTACCAGGCCGGCACCCTGTCGGGCAACCCGGTGGCCATGGCCGCCGGCGCCGCCACCCTCAAGACCCTGCGCGACGGCGCCGTCTACCCGCGCCTCGAGGAGCTCGGCCAGGCCTTCGACGCCGCCCTCGCTCAGGCCGCCGGCGCCGAATCGGGCGCAGAGCTGCCCTGGCTTCGGCACCGCCGGGTGGGCTCCATCATCTGGCTGCACTGCGCCGAGGGCGAGGTCCCCCGCCGCTTCGACCGCGTCAGCGCCGAGGCCATCGACCGGTTCAACCGCATCCACCCCGCCCTGCTCGAGCGCGGCTACTACCTGCCCCCCTCGGGCTACGAGGTGATGTTCCTTTCCGACGCCCACACCGAGGACCACGTCACCGGCCTGGCCACCGCCCTCGTCGAATCCCTGCGCGCGCTTTGAATCCCCAGCTCCGCTCCGGTTCCCCGGGAACGCGGAGAAGTGGAGAATCAGCGTGCATACACCAGGAAGATGTCCAGCAGGATGGCGCCGAAGGCGTGCAGCAGGATCACGGGCCAGACCGAGCGGCACACCAGCACGAACAAGCCTGAAAGAAGGCCCGAGACCACGGTGAAGTAGATCTCGGAGATGGGCTTGTGGCCCACGATGTGCCACATGACGAAGGGCACGGTCTGCACCGCCAAGGCCAGGTAGCCGATGCGCCGCTCCAGGGAAAACAGCAAATAGCCGCGGAACATGAACTCCCAGCCCAGCATGTACAGAAACCGCGACGACTCCCAGGTCCAAAAGAGCACCCCGCCGGCCCGGGCCGGGGCAAAGGACGGGTAGCGCCGGATGTAGGCCGGATCGTGGCGCAGCCAAAAGGCCACCACCAGCACCTGGATCAAAAAAATCACCGCGGCCACGGGCAGCCAGAAGCGCCAGCGCCCCAGGCCGAGGCCATAGTCGCGGGCCCGGCCGCGGTGCACCAGCCAGATGAGCACCAGCGGCAGGGCGAGCTGCAGCACGATGGCCAGCACCTGACGCTGCCACACGGTGTGGCGCAGCACCGACCACGTCCCCGCCAGATCGGCCCACAGCCCGGCCATCCGCTCCTGGCCGGAACGGGAGTAGCCGAGCCAGTAGCGGGTGACCAGGATCAGGGTCACCGCCACCACGGCCACGGACTCGGGCCGGCGCAGCTCCCGCCCGAGCCCGACGAGCGCCTCCCGGATGTCGGTCCACAGCTCCCGCATAATGCTGGGGCCAGCTTACCACGACCGCTTCACC
>CAYFWA010001095.1:2092-2287 GCA_964346625.1 uncultured Myxococcales bacterium | reverse complement strand
GTGGAGGGCCTGTGGATGGCCCCGGGATGGCCTGGGCTTGGCCTCGGGATGGCCTCGGGCCGGCGGATGTGCGCAGCCTAGCGGAGGCTGGCCCGGGATGCAAACGAGGGAGGAAGGGGTTCCGGCGAGCGTACGGGGTTGTCGAAGAGACGAAGGCCCGGTATTGTCATGGGGTTGAGCGGCGGCGCTGCGCCG
>CAYFWA010001095.1:0-1992 GCA_964346625.1 uncultured Myxococcales bacterium | reverse complement strand
GGATCACCGGGCCCATTGCGCCGGGATCACCGGGCCCATTGCGCCGGGATCACCGGGCCCATTGCGCCGGGATCACCGCGCCCATCGGTGCGGGAGCGGTGGCGGAGCCAGCTCATTTGGGACCTCGGGGACGACCGGGGATCTTGACGAGAAGTGAGCGGCGGCGAGTTTCGGTTGCCCGCCCTCACGCAGAGGATGCCCGGGAACGAGGGCCGGGGCCAGGAGATGCGAATCATGGATGCCTGGGACGGAGCGATACTGGCCATTGCGGCGATGCTGGGCGGCGTGCTGCTGGTGGTGTTGATCCAGCTGGTCTCGGCGCTGCGGTCGGTGCAGCGCCTGCTGCAGGACCTGTCACCGAGCCTGCGCAAGACCGCCTGCGAGACGGCCGAGCTGTCCGAGCGGCTCAACCGGCTGAGCGGCCCTCTGGCCGACCAGGGGGAGGGCCTGGCGCAGTTCATGATGTCGCTGGAGCGCCTCGGGCACACGGTGGACCGGCTCAACCGGATCGCCCAGTCCGCCGGGGCGGTGGGCGCCGCGGCGGGCCCGGCCGTGGCGGCGGCCATCAACGCCATCCGGCAGGCGGGGGGGGGCGCCGGGGCCGGGGTCGCGGCCGGTGCGGCGGCGGGCGCCGGAGAATCGGATGAGGAGGGGTGCGCGGACGGGGACGACGGCGGCCGGGGCGAGGGCAGCGGCGGCGAGCCGGTCGCGGCAGGCCGAGACCCGGATGGCGACGATGGCAGCGATGAAGATCACGGGAGCTCCGCGCGGTAGCGGCGCTTCTTTTTTCAGTCGGGACGACACCCAAGAAGGAGTAGGAAACATGAACGACGGGCAAGGATTCTCCGGAACGCACCTATTCGTGGCATTTCTGGCGGGCACGGCTGCGGGCGCGGCGGTGGCGCTGCTGACGTCCCCCAACACGGGGACCGAGAATCGCGAGAAGCTGCGCTCGGCCTACGACACGGCGCGGACGAAGATCAGCCGCAACAAGGAAGAGGCCGCGCCGGCGAAGAAGTAGCTCTGCAAGACCGCCCCAGCGAGTGCTGAGGCGCTCGATCGGCCGGGCGGGCAAGGGCTTTCTGCCGGACGAAAGGGTGGGGTGTGTCCGCGATGGCTCGCGAGGCGAGCGCTGCGCTTTGTCCGAGTCCATCGAGGGTGCCCTTCCTCCGTCCCGGCTTATCTTATCTTATCTTATCTTATCTCATCTCATCTTGTAGCGATCCGGCTCCTCGAACACGTCGAGCACCTTCACGTGGGTCTTGAAGGTGGCGCCATGCTCCACGCCGGCGGGGATGTAGTAGCTGTCGCCCTGGCGGTAGGTCCGGGTATCGTCGCCGATGGTCAGCACCATCTCGCCTTCCACCACGATCCCCCACTGGGCGCCGTGGGTGTGCAGGGGGATGGCGCCGATGGGCTCGATCTCGAGGAACACCGCCTGCCGCGACTCCCCTTGAAGCAGCTTGCCCCGCACTCCTTCCATGGGGATGTCCGCGTCGGGTAGGGTCTCGATCAGCTCCGGATACTGCAGGGTCCACATGTGCGCTCTCCTCGTAATTTTTGAGCACCGTTTCCTGATGCCAATCCCTTGTGTCATCACCGAGCACTGCCGCAGCGCTCGGTGCTCCGCGTGCGGACGGCCGTGCTCAAACACACGTTTTTTCGCTTCGCGAAAAAGCCGAGCTGCGCGCGGCCATCCGCACGCTCCGCCTCGCTTCCGCTCAGGAGTGTAACGGTAATGGCTACGGGTGTTCAGGAAAACCCCGCGCCGCCTCACGGGCGGTACACGGTGGCGAGGCGCTGGGACGACGTTGTCGCGGCGCCGGTTCCGCCTCGTTTCGGGGCCTTATGAATCGGAATACCGGATCCCGCAAGCCAGGGGGGGCAAGGGAGCGAGGCGCCGCGGGAGAGGTGCTGCGGTGAGGCATTGTCGAGAGGCGAGGCGCCGCGGGAGAGGTGCTGCGGTGAGGCATTGTCGAGAGGCGAGGCGCC
>CAYFWA010001094.1:0-2289 GCA_964346625.1 uncultured Myxococcales bacterium | reverse complement strand
CACCGCGCTCGTCGCCGTCGGGCCACAGCAGATCGCGCAGGCCCACCTCCACCATGAGCCGGCGCAGGGCCGGGGCGAGCAGCGCCTCGTGATCCTCGCCGTGGGCGTGGCGCCTGGCGATGACCTCCTCGTCGGCCCACCGCGCCACGGACCGGGCGAGCAGGCCGCCCTCCTCGCCGACGCAGTCGGCGGGAATCGGGAACCGCTCCTCGTGCTGGCTCTGGATGGTCATGATACCCCCGCCTCGTTGCTGGTTTGTCGCCTTTGTCGCCACGCCGACTCCGGCAGGCTCTTGAAGCCGTGATACAGCACCCACACCGCCCGCCGGATGATGTCCAGCCGGTTGTCGGGCAGCACCGTCTGGCTGCCCCCCAGCGACAGCAGCAGGATCCCGGTGACGCTGCCCCAGAACACGATGGCCGCCTCCATGGGATCCACCGCCGGCACGATGCCCTCGGCGATGCCGAGCTCCACCACCCGGGCCGGCACCGCCAGGCAGGCCCGCTCCTGAGCGGCCACCTGCGCGCGCACCTGCTCGGACGCGTTGTCCATCATCTCCTTGGAGGCGTCGTGAAAGGCGATGCGGAAGTGCTCCGGCGACTCGGTGGCGAACTGGATGTAGGCCTCCAGGATGGCCGACACCGCCTCCTCGTAGGACAGCCGCTCCACCGGCACCTGCTCCAGGGTCTTTTGCAGCGCGGCCAGCCCCCGGCTCGCCACGCTGAGAAACAGCTCGTCCTTGTTCTTGAAATAAAGATACACCGTCCGCTTGGAAACCCCCGCCCGCCGCGACACCTGCTCCATGGTGGTCCCCGCGTACCCCCGGGCGAAAAACAGCTCCTCGGCCGCCTCGATGAGCGCCGGCGCCCGGTTGCCCCGGGAGGTGTGGACCGCGTTGGGTGCTCGGGTTTCTCGCGCTTCTCGCGCTTCTCGTCCCATCTTGGCCCCGATGACCGGCGCGGCTCGGGTGAGCCGACGACTGCCAAGCTATTGTAACTGAACGACTTAACTCGAAACCCAAAAGTCGCCCAAACAAAGTAACCGTTGGTTACTTTCTAGCCGGTTCCGGAGTCGAGGTCAAGCGGGAACTACGCGGAAGGGGACCGGCCCGGCGCCAGGGGAAGCCGGGGATGTCCCTTGATCACCACGCGGTGTTGCGCCAAGCTGGCGGCTCCCATGCGCTCTCGCTCTCGGATGCTCACGTCGCGAACCTCGCGATCCGACTCCTGCGCTTCTGCGGGGGGCTCTTTGTTTTCGTTCGCCCTGCTGGCGGTCGCGATGATCGCGATGATCGCGATGACGCTGTTTATCGGCTGCGACGGCGAGGGGGACCCGGCGGGACGCGACGGCGGAACGCAGGGCGACGCCGGGGTCGAAGCCGACGCCGGCCTGGACGCGGCGGCCTGGTGCGCGGCCCGGGACGCCGAGCCGGGTCGGCCGCCGAACCTGTGGCTGGCCGAGGTGGTGTCCTTTGATCCGCAACCCGCCGGCGAGCGCCGCACCAGCCAGTCGGATCCGGGGATCTTCGGTGACGATCACGTGCCGGTGCAAAACGACCGCGCCTTCGGCCCGCCCGACGGCACGGGCTGCGGCGCGGGCAGCTACGACGTGCTGGCGGTGGGGATCAACGGCAGCGTCACCCTCGCCTTCGCGCCGGGCTACCACATCTACGACGGCCCCGGGGCGGACTTCATCACCTTCGAAGGGCGCTTCGCCTGGAGCTGCTACGCGGACCAGATGGTCAACGAGCTGGCCCACGTCCAGGTCTCGGCCGACGCCAGCCGCTGGTACGAAAACGCCGACGAGGCCTACGACGTGAACCCCGATCCCGACCAGGACAACCCGGGCTACGTCCACGCCCACGTGCGCGGCCTGCACGGCAAGAGCCCCACCTGGGCCAACCCCGAGGAGATCCTCCCCGCCCAGGAGCTGGTGGACGGACGCTGGGAAGACCTCCCCGGCGTCTGGGTCTGCCCCGCCATCGATCCCCGCGATCCCTACCTGGGCGGAGACCGCTTCGACCTGGCCACCTTCCGCGCCCTGGACGACGGCTCCCGCTGGCCCCCCGACGGCCGGATGCGCTACCTGCGCCTCATCGACGACGACACGATCCTCGACGGCCAGGACTACGCCAAGGCCTGGTCCACCGGCGCCCACGTCCAGGCCGCCCTCGGCATCCACGTCGCGCCAGATTGATCCAGCCCGATTCGATGCGTCGACGGTCGCCACCAGTGGAGCCATTTGCGCTGTTGGCAACAGTCTAAAGGTAGTCGCTTTTTCGGCATCGCG
>CAYFWA010001093.1:0-2289 GCA_964346625.1 uncultured Myxococcales bacterium | reverse complement strand
GGGGTGGAAGCGAGCCGACGAAACGAAGCTCAGTCCACCACGGGGCACGCGGCCGATGGGGCGCCGTCGGTGTTATTGGTCTCGTCGCACTCGGCGACGAGCAGGGAGGCGGGGTTGCCGGCCACCTCGGCGAAGTAGGCCGTGGGGCTGGTGGGGGCGGGGATGGCGAGGGTGACCACCGTGGAGGCGCCGGGCAGCAGGGGCACGGTGGTGGTGCCCACGCCGAGCAGGGGGCCAGTGGTGTCGGTGCCCTCGTGGAAGGTCACCTCCGCGCCGGGGAGCACCCCGAGGGCGCCGAGGTTGGAGACCCGGGCGCGCAGCTCGAGCTGGCCCTGGGCGCAGAGGCCGAGGCCAGCGGTGAGGTCCACCGCGAGGTCCGGGGCGTTGAATACGCCGTCCCCCTGCACGTTCTGGCGGTAGTTGTTCAGCCCCGGCGTGGTCCAGTTGTCCGGCTCCACCAGGGGCACGTTGCCCCCAGAGGTGGCGTTGGTGACGTGGTAGGTGTGCTGGGTCCACACCCGGCGGGTGGGCACCCACTCATCGTTGGAGTCGCCATAGACATACAGGCCGATGCGCGCGGGGTCGGGGCAGCCGTTGAGGGTGTTGGCCACGATCAGGATCTCGGAGTTGCCGTCGGCGTCCACGTCCACCACCAGGGGGTACTCGTGGATGGTGGCGCTGGAGTTGGGCAGCTCGATGAGCGGGGTGCCGTCGGTGCCCGAGTAGACCCGCATGTAGCACTCGTCGGCGTAGACCACCTCGGCGGCGCCGTCGCCCTGGAAGTCGAACACCGAGGAGCCGGTGGCGTTGGAAGACAGGTCCTGGGTGTCGCGGGACCAGCGCACGAACAGGGCGCCAGGGTCGGGCGGCGGGTCTCCGGCGGGTTGCACGATCACCTCGCCGGGGCGGTTCAGGTCGTAGACCGAGTAGGCGTAGCCGCCGGCGATGCCGATCTCGGGGCGGCCGTCCGCGTCGAAGTCGGCCACGGTGGGCGGGCCGCCGCGGTTGGAGGTGGCGGCCCCCGGGATGGGCAGCGCCGGGGTGCGCTGGGTGGGATCGGCCTGGCAGACCGCGTCGGTGGGATCCACGCCGCAGTAGAGCAGGCCGGAGCGGCCGTCGAGCACGGCGACCTGGCTCTGGCCCACCAGCACCACCTCTGGCTGGCCGTCGCCGTCGAAGTCGGCCACCGCCGGGTAGCCGTCCGGGCCGGAATAGCTCCAGTAGGACGAGACATTCACGGTGGGCGGATCCCCCGGGTTGGCCGGGGGCGTCCAGTCCACCTCCCAGGCGTCGCGGCCCGACACGAGCTCGGGGGTGCCGTCGCCGTTCAGATCCGCCACCGCGGTGATGCCGCCGGTGTAGCCCTGGTTGGTGCCGTAGGCCCCGCCATCGCCGGGCACGCCGGAGCCGCCGCTGTCCACGGCCGCGTCCCAGACCACCAGGCCGTCGTGGTCCAATACCAGGGCGCCCACCACCACCTCGGCCTCGGCGTCGTCGTCCAGGTTAGCCAGGGTGACGGCCGCGTTGTTCACGGTGACGGGATAGTCCGCCAGGGAGCCGTCGTGGGAGACCCACAGCAGGTTGCCGAAGGCCCCCACCGCCACGATGTAGCTCTGCCCGCTGCTGTTCACCGGGCGCGTCGCGTACACGATGTCCGGCCGGCCGTCCCCGCTCACGTCCCCCACGGCGATGGTGGAGCGCCCGTGGGAGCCCCACTGGTCGTTGGCAGGATCGTGGGGGATGCGGGCCTGCTCCAGCCCCGACGCCCCGTTGAGCACCACGATGTTGCCCGACGGCCAGCCGCCCCCATCCTGCTTGGCCACGTTCACCACCACCTCCGGCACCCCATCGTCGGTCAGGTCGGCCACCACGGGGATGGAGATGATCTCGTCGGTGGTGAAGGACCACTCCTCGGTCAACGAGATCTGGGTGAAGGTGGGCACTGTCTCGCAGGTGAGGGGGTCGGGCTGGGGCAGGCAGTGCCCCAGCGTGGGCTCGCAAAACTCCCCGGGTTGCTGGCAGTCGTAGGAGTCGGCGCAGGCGTCCCCGGGCGTGGCGCACGTGTCGTTGAGGCACACGTCCCCCGCGTCGCAGCAGGTGTCCTGGGCCGGCCCGCAGCGCACCCCCGAGGCGCAGGCCGGCAGGCAGCGCCCCTCGATACACTCCTCACCTGCCTCGCAGCACACCGCCGGGCTGCCACACAGGGTCGTCTCGCACACGTCGGCGTCCGGCTCCGTGTCGCCGTCCACCAGCGTCGAGGCGTCCGCCGACCCCCCGTCGCCCATCCCC
>CAYFWA010001092.1:0-2290 GCA_964346625.1 uncultured Myxococcales bacterium | reverse complement strand
AGCGGGGTCGACGGACGCGCGAGAAGCGGGGTCGACAGACGCGCGAGAAGCGGGGTCGACAGACGCGCGAATGCCCGCTCCGTCGCTCGAGCAACTGCTGGCCGGCGCGTCGTGCCCGGGCTGGCTCGCCGACGACTGGGCGCAGGCGCAGGCGCGCGGCTCCAGCTTTTTCCAGGCGGCCGCCCTCGGCCTGGTGCTGCGCCTGTGGAGCCCCGCCGACCCGCGTGAGGCGGGGGAGCACCTCTCACGGGCGCTGAGCGGGCGGCAGCTCCCGAGCGCGCGCGCGCGCGCATGGTGCGAGGGCCTCCCCCGCGCCGCGGCCGCGCGCGCGGCGCGCGAGGCCCGGTCCCGGGCGCGCGCGCTGAGCGCGGAGGCCGAATCCCTCGAGACGGTCAGGCTCTCCGATCGCGCCGCGTGGCGCGAGGGCGTGCTGGCCATCGCGGTGGCCAGAGACGAGCTGGAGTGCGTGGCGGCAGCCCTGGCCCATACCCGCGAGGCGGGGGAGCTCGCCGACGCGCTCGCCGGCGCGCTCTCCGAGCTCGACCAGCGGTGGGGAGACACGCTGCGGCGGCATCTCGGCGAGTCGCACCTGGCCAGCGTGCCGGGGCGGCTCCTGGCGGTGGGCTGGCAGGAGCCCGAGGCCTGGTGGGGAATGACCCTGGACAGCCCATGTACCACGTGTTGACGGCGAGCCGCCCACCGACGCTCCCCGAGCGACTGGAGATCCAGCACGCCGTGGGGTTCTCCTGGTGCTGGCCGGACGACGGGAGGCTCGAAGACCGGCTCGCCTCGCTCGACTGCCAGCCGCCGCCCGCTCATCCTCCGCCGGGGGCGGCGCTGCTGGTGTCGGTGCTCCCGGGCCAGCGGCGCGCCCTCTGGCAGCTCGTGTCCCGTCCGCCCACCCGCGCAGGGTGGGTCCCGTTTCGGGGCACCGCCGCCGAGACCCTCGCGCTCGCCTGTCGGCTCGCCGTCAGACATGCGCCCGTGCTGTACCGGCCCCCGAGCCTCCCCGACGCCCCGCGCTGGTCGGCCCGCTTCATTCTCAAGGAGGGCGAGGGCGTCGACGAGACGCTCGACGATCGCTCCTTCGGGCTGGCCATGGCCCTCGGCGCGGTGTCCGGGCTGCTCGAAAGCGCGCTCCCTCCCGACCTGGTCGCGCTCGCCGCGATCCAGGGGGACGGGGCGCTCGAGCCGGTGGGGCAGCTCAAAGAGAAGCTCGGCCTGATCGCCGACGCCGCGCTCGGGGTGAGGCGGGTGCTGGTGGCGCACGCCCAGGCGCGAGCGGCGAAGGAGGTGAGCGCTTCGCTGGCGCGGCCGCTCGAGGTGTTGGCCTGTGACCATGTAGCCGAGGCGCTGGAGCACGCCTTTCCGCAGCAGGGAGCCGCCGTGGTGGCGCGCTGGACCGACCCGTCGCGCATCGAGCTGACCACCCAGGAGCTGTTCAAGCTGGCCGTGCAGGGATCGAGCGAGGTGCTCCGCTGGGCGGGGGTCGAGTCCGTGGCCCGGGCCGTGGCGCAGCGGCTGGACGAGGCGCGACGGTCCCACGAGCGGCTCGGACTTCAAGCGAACGTGGCGCTGCGGATCACCCAGCGCCACTGCGGCCGGGCGGCAACCATCCCGTGGCCCTCGGAGAGCTGGCTGCTCAGGCTACCGCGTCCCATCCGGATCCAGGTGATCGCCCACGTGGTGCAGTCTCACGGAGACAGCGACCTCGGCCCGGCCGAGGTCAACCCCGTCCTCGAGCGGGCGCAGCAGCACCTCCCGCCGGAGGGTGAGGAGCACGCCGAGGACCTCCGCCTCCTGGGCGCCCTGGGGAGGGCCCTGTCGCGGCTGCGCGCCCATGACGAGGCGTTGCCCCTGCTCGACCGGGCCGTGCGCGGGTGGTTCTCCTGCTGGCGCATCCGCGACTCCTCGCACGCGCTCTGTGAGCACCTCCGGGTCGCGGCCGTGCTCCACCGGGACGACGACGCGCGCGGCGCCCTGTCGACCTGGCTGCGCCCCGCGCTGCAGCACCCGGAGGTGGACCGCGCCTCCCGCAGCTTCCTGCGGCTCGCCGCGGGCCGGGCCCTCGTTCTGTTGGACGATCCCGAGTCAGCCCTGGTGGTCCTGGGCGAAGGGGCCCTGCCGGCAGACACGGGCGAGCTCGCAGAGACCCCGCGAGCCGGCGCCGCGCGCCAGCCGCGCCCGTACGCCGAGCCCGAGCCCGAGCCCGAGCCCGAGGAAGGCTTCGCCGCCGACTCGTGCGGGGAGGCCGCCGCAGTCTCGTGCTGGGAGGTCGCCGCAGACTCGT
>CAYFWA010001091.1:0-2291 GCA_964346625.1 uncultured Myxococcales bacterium | reverse complement strand
GGGCCTGCCCCGGGTCTGCGCCCGGCCCCGCCTCCTCTTTGAATCCTCGGTGATTATCCGCCTTTTTTCAGCGTGATTAGGCTCCGCAGCTCCTTGACCCGGGTGGGAGTGTGGTCCAGGAACACCAGCTCGTGGACCTTGGCCCGGCGGAGCCACAGCACCGTGACGTCGCCGCGGCGGAACGAAAGCGCCCGCAGTCGACCCGGGCGGCTGCTGCCGTAGAGGTATATGGACAACGTGAGCTGCTTGAAAGCGCCCCAGCGTTTCTCGAGCTTGGGGGCAAGCTCTTGGTCCGGCACCGCCAGCACGATGTTCATCTGGCGAAGCGTGCCATCGAGAAAAAACAGCTTGGCTCGCAGCTTTTGGCGGGCGGACCCTCCCTTTTTCCCCTTTTTCCCCTTTTTCCCCTTTTTCCCCTTTTTCCCCTTTTTCCCCTTTTTCCCCTCTTTGCCCTCTTTGCCCTCTTTGCCCTTCGCGCTCGAGCTCGGCAGATGGGCATCGCAGCGCAGGGTACGCTTGCGCTCGGAGCGCTTGACCCAGCGGGTGGCCAGCGCGTCCCCGTCGAGGAACACCACCGTGGGCGAGGGGCGGCAGCGGGTCTTCCAGCCCAGGGCCTCCATCCGGGCCTTGGCGCGCTCCTGGGCCATGCCGAGCCGAAGCCCGTCCCACTCGAGTGGCTCCAGCGCTCTGGGCTTGGAGGGGGATTTTCCATCGCAGGCGCTCCCCAACGCCGCGGTCGCCACTACGAGCGTCGTGAGTCCTGCGGTGAATCCGCCGCGGGCCCGCGCACCCAGTGGGGGGTGGGCGATCCTGCCGCGTTTTGAGCCGGTGTCGTGCATGGCCCGGAGCCTACGCTAGGGTGGCGCGCGTGGCAATGCTTCCACCCACCCGAGGGTTCACGTACCATCGGGCGCTGATGTCCAAGTCTACGTCCATGCGCACCCCCCGCCCGAGACCCCTGCCCTGGCGGGGGGCCCCCGATGCCAAGGCGGACGGGGGAACCAGACGCGGTGTGAGCCGCGGGTCGGCGTGGGCCGTTCTGCTCGTGGTGCTGGCGGGCGTGGCGGCGGATGCCTGCCGCTGCGGCGAGCAGCCCGACCTCGGGGTCCGCGCGCCGGTCGAGGCGGCCGCTCCGCGCCCGGGGGCCGATGGGGCCGCGCCGGCGCGGCCGGGCGCCGCGCCCGGGGGCCTGTCTGCGGTGCTGGGGGAGCTGCCCGAGGGGGTCGCCTGGGTGGTGGCCCTGCGGGCGCCCGCGCGTTGGGTGGCGCGCCTCGCGACCTTGTCGAGTTGGCTGGCCGAGGTGCCCGCCTTGCAGCCGTGGTTGCGGAAAGCCCACGCCGCCCTCTCGCGGTTTTTCGGGCGGTGGCCCCCCGCCGACCGCGCCTGGCGGGGCGTGGGCCTGGATCCCGCCGGGGGGATCGCGGTGGCCGGGCTGGCGCGTCCGACGGCCAGCGGGGCGTCCTGGGTGGCGGTGCTCGGGGCCTCGGATCCGCGGAGGCTGCTGCGGCGTCTCGCCGGTCAGCCCCGTCGGGCCCACCGGGCCGCCCGGCCGGCTGGGCCGGCTGGGCCGGCTGGGCCGGCTGGGCCGGCTGGGCCGGCTGGGCCGGCTGGGCCGGCGCGTTCTCTCCACGTCACTTTCTGGTGGCCGGTGCTGGGGGAGGTGAGCTGCGCGGCGCGGTCGGCGGCGGTGGTCTGCGCCGGGGGTCGGCGGGGGCCGCCGCCGGCGTCGGTCGCTCCCCGCGCCGTGGTGCCCACCGGCTGGCGCCTGGCCAACGAGGACCTGTACCTGCGCGTGGGTGGCGCCTCGGGGAGGCTGCGGCTCGCCGCGGCGCTGCGTTTCACGACACCAGGGCTCGCGCTGCGGGCCCGGCTGTGGGGGGCGTGGGTGCGCCCCCTGGCGCGCTGGCTGGCGCCGCCGGCTCCGTTGCCACCGCCACCGCCGCGGCGGCTCGCCGCGGTCTTTTTCCGGCTGGATCCGCGGGCCCTCGCGCCGGTGCTGCGCTGGCTCCCCCGCCCGGTCACCCACTGGCGCACCTCCGACGGCCGCCTCTTCGACCTCGCCTCCGTGTTGGCGGGCGTCGGTGATCGGTGGTGGTTGAGCCTCGGGCTCGCCGGCTGGCGGTTGGCAGGACGGCGGCCGGGGGGCGCAGGCCCGGCCCCGGCCCCGGCCCCGGCCCCGGGCCCGCAGACCCTGCAAAACGGCGGGGGAACCCCGGTGTGGCTGTGCCGCCCCCCCCGGCGCCTGGTGCTGGCCGCGACGCGGGGGGCCTGTGTTAGCGCGGCGCGCCCCC
>CAYFWA010001090.1:0-2294 GCA_964346625.1 uncultured Myxococcales bacterium | reverse complement strand
GATGGATCGGCGGCCGAATGCCGAAGTTATTCTTGCGCGAGCCCTAAGCCGCGAGGTGCCCGAGCTGCGCGATTGCAGACGTCTTTCAAACTGTTCGGTGCTAGAGCTTCGCCCTTGTCGTCTGCTGCGAACGGCCGAAATAGCGCCTGGCTGCGTTGCTCCGGCGATTGCTGTCTCGACGTACCGCAAGTACGCCGTCGACAAAAATCTCGTCATCGACTGCGATCATCGACTGCGATCATCGACTGCGATCATCGACTGCGATCATCGACCGCGATCATCGACCGCGATCATCGACCGCGATCATCGACCGCGATCATCGACCGCGATGCGGTGGGAACGCCCGCAGGATTGCGGAGAAGAGCTCACGTAGCTCGCCGCCTTGCAGCCGTCGAACGAGCTTGCGGAGCTTGAGATGGACCCGCGCGCGGCGACCGGACCAGCGGCTGCGCCGGAGCGTCCAGGGCTGGCGCGTCCAGTCGGTCGGATCGAAAGGCTTCAGCAGCCGGAACACCGAGGAGCAGGCAAACCGCTGTTCTTCGCGCCAGCCGGGCTCTTCCAGCAAAAAGTCGCGAAGCACCGCTCCGGTCCAGATCTGGGTGTCATCCACGACGAGGATTCCCCCCGTCTGCAGACGCTCGGCGAGGTAGTACCAGTCCAGAAAGGGCACGGGGAAGCCGTGGCCGCCGTCGATGAGCGCTACATCGAACCGCGGGGCCACTCCGCTGGGGAGCCGCCGGGCGAGGGTAGGGAGCGCGTCCTGGGAGCGATTCACGAGAAACGTAACCGCGCTCAGGTCCACGCCCTGGGAATCGCAATAGGACCGCAGACGATCGACCTGGTCTTTCGAGGGCGTGACGCACACGTGGTGGGCCGCCCGCGTCGCGAACAGCACCGTGCTCAGCCCCAGCCCGGTCTCGATGGTGCGCTCCGTGCCGCCGAGCAGACCGTCGAGGTAGCGGAGCGTGTCTTCGTCCAGGGCCCACACGCGCTGTCCGCGCTGGTGCACCAGGGGGGGCGAGTCGAGGAGATCGTCGAGGGTCATGAGGGTCATGAGGCCCCGATAATCGAGCCAGGGCCCCGACGGGTCAAGGGTGTCCGGCGCGAGCGCTGCCGGCGTGCGGTGGCTGCCGGGCGGTGGCTGCCGTGCGGTGGCTGCCGTGCGGTGGCTACCGTGCTTTGACAGCGGGAGGCTGCGCTGGCTACGCTGCTCGAGGGCCCATCGTCTCGTCGAAGGGGATCGGGAAGTGGGCGGCCTTTCAATGATCGGAGCAACGGACGCTGCGAGGAGAGCTGAGGCATCATGACGACCATGGAATCGAGTGAGCAGGCGGTGGGAGCAAGGCCCGTGGTTGCCCGGCGAGCCAGGTGGGCGGGGTCCGTCGTGCGGTTCACGTCCACGTCCACGTCCACGTCCCTGACGCTGCCGGTGCTCCTGGCGCTGCCGGTGTTCCTGGCGCTGCCGGTGGCCGGGGGGGGATGCGACTGGGACGATGGAAACGGCGGTGCGAACGGCAACGGCAACGGCAACGGCAACGGAAACAACGGCAACCAGAGCAACGGGAACCAGGAGCCGGTGACGTTGGATCCCAGCGATTTCACCTACGTCCTGGAGGAGAGCCCGGGAGACCTGACGCTTTGGACCACGCCGGCGACCCACCGCGTGGTGGAAAACGAGCGCCCGCCCGAGGCCACGCGCTCGGGGCTGCGGTTGAGCGGGGCGCGCCGCGAGTTCGAGCCGGTGCAGCTCGTCATGGGACCGACGGGGGGCGCGGGGACCGCGCCCGGATCGGTGACCGTGTCCGTGGACCTCTTCCCCGAGCTGGGCAGCGGCCAGCGGGTGGAGCTGGCGCGGGTGGGCTTCGAGCAGGGGTGGGCCGAGACCCTGGAGCCGCTGCAGGACGGGGCCGAGGTGGCCCTGTCCGACGTCCGACCCCAGCCGATCTGGATCACGGTGTACGTACCCCCCGGGGCGCCCGCTGGCGAGCACGAGACCACCTTGACGGTGACCCCCGCCGGGGGCGCGCCGGTGTCGGTGCCGCTACGGTTGTATGTCTTCGACTTCTCCCTGCCCGAGGCGGTGGGCTTCGCCACCCAGCTCAACGTGGGGGTGGGAGGGCTCGTCCCGGAAGGCGGGACCGTGGACGACGCCAAGGCCATACTGCTGGAGCACCGCTTCACGCCCAAGAGCGTGACCTGGCCCAGTGGCTTTCACTGGGACATCACCTGGGACAACTCCGCCTCCAGCGATCCCTGTGAGGTGCTGTGGGACGAGCCGGACGAGGGGGACCAAT
>CAYFWA010001089.1:0-2296 GCA_964346625.1 uncultured Myxococcales bacterium | reverse complement strand
GGGGGGGTGGGGCGAAGGCGAGGACGGCCTCGGCCAGCAGACCGTCATCTGGGCCCAGCTGTCGCGGCTGGTGCCCGACTCCGTGGTGACCCTGAAGATCGGGGACACCGAGATCGCGATCCAGATCGAGGCCCACGCGCAAGGCAGCGCCGTCTCCATCAACCAGATCAACTTCCCGGCCTCGTCCGAGCAGGAGGAGCTGGCGGCCCTGCAGAGCTGGGTCGCCATGGTCCAGAGCCTCAAGGTCTGGATCGAAAAAGAGCACCCCCTCGAGCCGGCCGCTGGCGCGGCCCCGCCCCCGCAGCCGGCGGCACCGAAACCGCAGCCAGAGCCGGCGCAGCCGGCCCAGCCGAGCCCACAGCCGGCCCAGCCGAGCCCACAGCCGGCCCAGCCGAGCCCACAGCCGGCCCAGCCGCAGCCCAAGCCGGCCCAGCCGCAGCCCAAGCCAGCCCCCGGTCCAGCGGCGCAACCCCAGGCCACGCCGCAGCCCAGACCGGCCTCACAGCCGGCCCCCCGGCCCATCCCCGAGCCGAAGCCCGCGGAGCCCGCGCCCCAACCTCAGGCCGCAGACGCGCCCGAGCCAGCGCCCGCGCCGGGTGGGGATGCCCCCTCCGACCCCTATGGAGCCGCCGAGGCCATGGCCGAGGGCGGTGCACGGGTGCTGGATGACGGCGGCTTCGGCGTCACCGATCCTCACGCGGTGGTGAAATCGTGGGCCAAGGAGCAGGGCTTCGGCTACGTTACCCATCCCCAGCTCGGGGACGTGGTGTTCGACTACGACGGGTGCGACTTCGAGCCCGAGCCCGGCGACAAGGTGCTGCTGCTGGTCATCGCCAAGGCCTGGAACGGCAAGCCCAAGGTGAAGCGCATCGCTTGCCCGGCCAAGGGCAGCAAGCTCGACAAGTAGCCGGATCATCCGCGTAGTCGCCCCCCCTTTCTCTTACTTTCCAATCCATCGGGCTCAGGAGCTCTTCAGCCAAGCGAGGCGCAGCATCCTACTCCAGGGTCTTCACGTGGAATCTTCCGCCCGGGAATCGTGACCCGTTGGTTTTCGTAGTATCTTGAAGCTCGGTGGCCGATTCGATGGCTCGTGGGTCGGATGACACGCGGGCGCGGGGACCCGATGGTGATATCGACCAGTACCCGCACAAAAGAAATGGCGGCATTCCTGTTGGCTGTCGCATTGGTGTCCATGCCGGGCTGCCATCGCGACGGATCGTCGCAGCGTCTCCGAGCGCCACTGAACAAGGGGATTCTCGCGGCCAGCGCCCTGGTCTCTCCCGCGCTGCTCTCCAAGGGGCCCGAAAAGGGTCGAACCCGGTTCGCACGACTGCAGAGCGCCGGGGACGAGCCCGGGAGGCCGCGGCGCTTGGGGGGCGGGCCCCAGGTCCCGAATCGAGGCGCGAGCGGCTACTCACCCCCGCGGCGACTCGTCGTGCGGTTTTTCGCGGCCGGCCACAGCGACGCAACCCTCCTGCGTACGCCCGGCGGGCACGTGGTGCTGGTGGACGCTGGGCGGGGCAATCGGATGCTGATGGGGGACAACCTGGCCGAGCGGCGTCTGCTGCCGCACCTGCGCGAGCTGGGAATCCGACGCCTGGACGCCTTCATCATCACGCACCCTCATCCGGATCACGTCGGCGATGCGCCGCGGCTCGCCACCCGGCTCGAGATCGCGCGGTTCTACCTGAATCCAGGCGGTATGGAGAAGGTCGCGGGGATCCTGGAGGGGGTGATCCCCCAGGGGCGATTCGAATCCCTGCACCGGGGGCGGCGCCTGATGTTCGGGCGGCTTCGGCTCCAGGTGCTTCACCCACCGGACGGTGCCGTGGCCGCGCCGGGGCCTTCGCTGTCCCGACGCGAGAACAACCGCTCGCTGGTGATGCGAGCCCGCTTCGGTCAACGCAGCTTCCTGCTGGCCGGCGATGTCGTGGGCGGAGGGGAGCGCCGGATCCTGGCGGCGCAGCAGAAAGTGCGCGCCGACGTGCTCAAGCTGGGGCACCACGGCGTCGGCGGCACCGGCGAGGCCTGGCTCCGGGCGGTGGGCCCGCAGTTCGCCGTGGCGAGCTGCGGCCTTTACCGGCGGGGTAGGTCCTCGCAGCCCCGCCCGGCGTTGCTGGCGCGGCTGAAGAAACACGGCGTGCGGTTGCTGCGAACGGATCGGCAGGGCGACGTCGTCTTCGAAACCGACGGCCAGCGTCTACAGGTACGGACCGAGCCCGCGCACCGGTTCCAATCTCCCTAGAGCACCGAACACTGTCGCGTCAAACAACGGTTGATATCGGGCCTGTCTCCG